>CAVHOL010000096.1:0-8434 GCA_963637655.1 bacterium
ACTGGCCAAGGGATTTTAAGTCCCTCGTGTCTACCAATTCCACCATTGCGGCATCGTAGAAGAAATAAAATATAAAATATGGAGCGGCAAACGGGACTCGGACCCGCGACCCCAACCTTGGCAAGGTTGTGCTCTACCAACTGAGCTATTGCCGCCTGTTAAGGTTCAAAAGCGGTGCAAAGGTAAGGTTAAAAATCCCAACAGCCAAAACAATTCACACAATTTAATATATACAGATACAAGATTGGCAGCCGCCGCGCATTTACTTCATAGACGAACAAAAAAAGAAGAAAAGCTATGAAGAAAACAAGATTCTTATGGGTTCTCGCCCTGTGTTTGGGCGTATCGGGCACGGCATTGACATCCTGTTCCGACGACGACAACAATGACTACAACCCCACATACGTTCCCAACGCCATCGTGACCGTCAAGCCCGTGGCCGCTACCGACAGCTTCTACATGCAGCTTGACGACTCCACCACACTTTCAGCCGACAACATGAAGACTTCACCTTACGGCAAGAAGGAGGTGCGCGCCTTCACCAACATACAGCAGATCAAGAAGATCGGAACCTCCGGACGGCACTATCTGGTACACGTCAATTGGATGGACAGCATTTTGACCAAGACCATGGCCGCCGACAAGGGCGACGCCAACGTGCAGACCTACCGGCAGGATCCGGTGGAGGTCATGCGCAACTGGACGGTCAGTGAAGACGGATACCTCACCATGCAGGTGGCCACGCGATGGGCCGGTTCGGAACGCCACGTCGTCAATCTCGTCAACACCGGGAAGGACGGCAAGTATGAGGTGACCTTCTACCATGACGCCAAGGGCGAGACATTCGGCCAATGGGGCACAAGCGTCGTGGCCTTCCGCCTCGACCAGTTGCCCGACACCAAAGGACAGACCGTGGACCTGACATTGAAATGGATGTCGTACAGCGGCGAGAAGACCACCACCTTCAAGTACTGCACCCGCAAGTCGAGCCAAATCAGCACGACGGCTATCAGCGCTTCGGGCAATGAGCGCGTGATACAATGAGCGCATGACGAACGTTCATACACAATGCATTTTCCGTCACCAAGCGTGCGGTCCCTACAGCTACGGCCGCTGGAGACCGCACGTTCTGTACCGGTACATCAAGGTCTGCGCCGCCCCGCGCGTTGCAAGATAGACGATAAAGGCCAGCCACAAAGCATGGTTGCCCATCGAAGGGGAAAGGAGTACGTATAGGACAAAGAATGCGGCAGCCGACAACGCCGACGAGACCAGCATGCCGCGCGTGGCGGTCAGACCGATAAAGACACCGTCCCAAATGAATGCCGCCATGCCGGCCAGCGGTATGAGCACCGCCCACGGGAAGTAAGGGCCGGAAGCAGCAATGACCGCCGTCTCATCGGTAAGCAGACGGAGAAAGGACCTTCCGCCCAGGGCATAGGCCGCCGTATAGACCGCCGCCAATGACGCGCCCCAAAAGAACAGCCGGCGTACGGCACGGCCGAGTGCCCCGCCATTGCCGGCACCCTTGTGGCGGCCGCAAAGTGCCTCACCGGCATAGGCGAAACCGTCCATCACATAAGAGAAGAGGGTGAACAGTTGCATGAGCAGCGTATTGACAGCCAGCACGACAGTGCCCTGCGAGGCTCCGGCGGAAAGGAAAAACAGATTGATGGCGACCAGAAACAGGGTACGCAGAAAGATGTCACGGTTGACGCCGAAAAACCGGACCATCGCCGCACGCACAAAGACACCCTTCCACGACACATAGACGCGCAGCCGGCCGTACCCGACCGCCAGCATGACCACTGCGCAAAGCAGTCCGGCATACTGCGCCACCAGCGTGCCCAGCGCCACGCCCTCCACCTTCATGCCCAGCGCATAGACAAAGGAGAGACTCGCCGCGATGTTCACCACATTCTGCACGATGGCCACCGCCATCGGTATGCGCGTATTCTGCATGCCGATATACCACCCCGTCAGCCCATACAGGCAGAGCATGGCCGGAGCTCCCCAGATGCAGATATCATAATAGGTAGCGACCGCCGGAAGAAGGTCTGCCGACGGACGGATGACCGACAAGGCCATCGAGAACAAGGGCCGTCGCAACAACAGCAGCGACAGTGCCACCATGCCGCCCACCGCCAGCGACCGCAGCAGCAGACGCGTGACCTCTGGCAAGTCGCGGCGACCCAGTGCCTGTGATGTCATGCCGCTCGTGCCCATACGCAAAAAGCCGAACACCCAATAATACACATTGAATATCATGCTGCCCACAGCAATGGCACCGATATAGGCGGCATCGCCCATATGGCCGACAATGGCCGTATCGACAAGACCGAGCAAAGGCACGGTGATGTTCGAGGATATGGACGGTAACGCTATGCGGAGTATCTGACGGTCTACTTTCTTCATCTTTACGAGGTTTATAAAACGTTTCCTTACACGGCATATCTGTGCGGCGGACGGGAAAAGCGGTGCAAAAGTAAGCATAACACAGCAAGCAACACTACCACGCGCCATGTCATTAACAGTCGTTAACTGTCATAAAATGTTCCCCTTCAGCAAAAAATGCCGTAACTTTGCAGTCACATTTATCTTCATTAGGTTTTTCTTACAAATAGATTGTTTTTGTTCTTACAATAAAGATGGATAACAAGATGACCCTCCGTGACTGGCTGCCCGTAGTCGGGCTGACCTTCTGTGCCTTTGTGTTCAACACCTCAGAGTTTATGCCCATCGGCCTGCTGAGCGACATTGCCGGCGACTTCAGCATCAGCGAAGCCAAGGCAGGCATGCTCATCTCGGTATACGCATGGATGGTCGCCCTGCTGTCGTTGCCGCTGATGCTCGCCGTGTGCCGGATGGAGATGAAGCGGCTGCTGCTGGGCATCATTGTCCTGTTCATCGCCAGTCACGTATTCTCGGCCGCCGCCATGACCTATGGTTGGCTGATGGCCTCGCGTATCGGGGTCGCCTGCGCCCACTCCATCTTCTGGTCTATCGCCTCGCCGATGGCCGTCCGGGCCGTACCCGAGAGCAAGCGGGCCGTCGCCCTGAGCACGGTGGCGATGGGATCGTCGATAGCGATGGTGGTCGGACTGCCCTTGGGCCGTGTCATCGGCATGTATGTCGGATGGCGCACCACCTTTTTCTGCATTGCGGTCATTGCCACGGCCATCGCCCTGTTTATTGCCGTCGTATTTCCGAAGATGCCCACCCGCGACACGTTCTCCATACGCAAGATGCCGGCCCTGCTCCGCAACCGGGTACTCACGGGCGTCTTTCTCGTCACCGTCTTCTTTGCCACCGGCCACTACGTAGGATACAGCTATATAGAGCCGTTTCTCGGACAGATCGCCCGCATGGGCGGCGACACCGTGACACTGACGCTCACCGTCTTCGGCGCAGCCGGCGCCCTGGGCAGCGTCATCTTCTCCCGCCTCTACCCCCGGCGGCCGCTGGCCTTCATCACCGTCTGCATCACATGCGTTGCGGCCAGTCTGCTGGCCTTGCACGCCGCCTCAGTGCATTTCGTATACGTCGTGGCCGTCTGCATCATATGGAGTGCCGCAGCCACGGCTTTCAACGTAGCCTTCCAGGATACCATCATCAAGAACACGTCGGCCGAAGCCACCTCTATCGGGATGTCCATCTTCTCGGGACTCTTCAACCTTGGCATCGGCAGCGGCGCCTTCATCGGCGGTGCCGTCGTGACCCACGTCTCGATCGCAGCCATCGGTTATTTCGGTGCGGCCATTGCGGCTGTCGCCGCCCTGTACTTCGGGATGGTGGTCGCACGCCACGCCCGTAAGGGCAAGGCCGCGGGCGCAGCATAGGCGGAAGCGGCATTTGACGTACACCCAAGCCCCGCACAAGGGAAAGCACGAAAAAATACTCCTTTTATTTGACTGAAAGCATAGGATTGTGTATCTTTGCATAGCAAGAAAGATACGCATACTCCCCGTATGCCCGATATTTTCCCCCAAACCTAAAGGCGGAGCATAAAACAACCCTCCCCCGAAAAAGAAAAAGACCTGAACAACATTCCATAAACATAATACCGATATGAGAGTAATCATCGAAAAAGACTACGACAAGATGTCGCAATGGGCCGCAGAGCACGTCATTGAGCGCATCAACAAGTTCAACCCCACCCCCGACCACAAGTTTGTGCTGGGTCTGCCTACCGGCTCGTCGCCCATCGGCATGTACCATGCCTTGGCCGAAGCCTGCAAGCAAGGACGGGTATCCTTCAAGAACGTGCTGACCTTCAACATGGACGAGTATGTAGGTCTGCCCGAGTCTCACCCGGAGAGCTACCACTCCTTCATGGCCACCAACTTCTTCGACCACATCGACTGCCCGAAGGAGAACGTCCACATCCTCAACGGCAACGCCGAAGACTTGGAAGCCGAGTGCGCCCACTATGAGCAGATGATCGAGGAAGCCGGCGGCATCGACCTCTTCATCGGCGGCATCGGTCCCGACGGCCACATCGCCTTCAACGAGCCGGGCAGTTCGCTGACCTCCCGCACCCGCGTGAAGACCCTGACCACCGACACCATCGTAGCCAACTCGCGCTTCTTCGACAATGATGTCAACAAGGTGCCCAAGCACGCGCTGACCGTAGGTGTCGGCACCGTGATGGCCGCCCGCGAAGTGATGATTCTCGTCAACGGACACAACAAGACCCGCGCCCTGCAGGCAGCCGTAGAAGGCCCCGTCACACAGATGTGGACCATCAGCGTACTGCAGATGCACCAGCACGGTATCATCGTAGCCGACGAGGCTGCCACCGACGACCTGAAGGTGAGCACCTACCGCTACTTCAAGGATATCGAGAAGGAGAACATCTAACACGGCAACATGAGTTCTATGCGAAAACAACTCATCGTCAAGAAAATCACTGCCGCCACACCCGTGGCGGCAGTTGATGTATGTGGCCTCATGGACGAGGCCCACATCGTATGGCAGCCCATCGACATCGCCGACTGGGCCGAAGAGTGGCCCTATACGCCCGACGTGAAGTTCCGCATCGCCCACACCGGCGACAGCATCCTCATAGAGTACGCCGTCACCGAAGACAGTGTGCGCGCCGTAGCCGCAACCGACCACGGACGGGTATGGGAGGACGCCTGCTGCGAGTTTTTCTTCTCTCCCGAAGGCAACGCCACATATTATAATGTGGAGAGCAACTGCGCCGGACGCATCCTGCTCTGCTGCGGAGCCGGAAGAGAGGGCCGCGAGAAAGCGCCCGCCGACGTGATGGAAAGCATCAGCCGCCACGCCTCGCTCGGCACCGCCCCGTTTGAGGAACGATGCGAGAAGACCACATGGCGTCTGGCCATCGTCCTGCCCGCAACGGCATTCTTCAAGCACAACATCACCTCGTTCGACGGCATGAAGTCGACCGCCAATTTCTACAAGTGCGGCGACAAACTGTCCCGACCGCATTTCCTGTCGTGGAACAGGATAGAAATAGCGAAGCCCGACTTCCACCGCCCCGACTTCTTCGGACAGATCGTATTCGAATAGACCACTCAGTGGCCGTATGCTTCAGCGACGATAACAAACCATTCTGAAGCATACGGCCGTTTTTTGTATCCTCGCCCCAAAACACCACCACGCCCATGACTACCGACACCACATGGACTCCCGACGACAGCCAGCGGGAGGTAATCCAAGCACATACCGGCCACCATCTGGTACTCGCCCCTCCGGGATGCGGCAAGACACAGATACTCACCGAGCGCATACGGCAGGCCCACGCGCAGGGCACCGACTACGGCGACATGCTCTGCCTGACCTTCACCAACCGCGCCGCACGCGGCATGAAGGAGCGCATACTCTCCAATATCGCCGATGACGGCATCGACAACGTCTTTGTCGGCAACGTACACCGGTTTTGCTCCCGTTTTCTCTTTGCCAACGACATCATCGCCGCCGAGTCGTCGGTACTCGACGAGGACGATGCCATAAGCATACTCGCCCGCTTCCTCAACGAGGACGAATATGCCGTCATCTCCAACTACCGCCGGCGCAGGGAGTACGCCGACGTGTGCCATCTGGCCAACTTCATGAGCCAGATACGCCGCCGGCACGCCAAGGCCGTGCGTACCCACCCGGAATGTATCTCTCGCGAGGATGTCGGCACGATGCGACGGATATGCGAGGTGCAGCGCATGGCGTTCGATGCGGCCGCGATGACCGACATCTACGACCACACCGACTTCTACACCGATGTCGTTCGCAGCGCACAGTTCGACTACGGGCAACAGCAGCTGGGCCTCAGGCTTCTGCGCAGAATGGCCCTTGCCCGACAGTATGAGGAGTACAAGCGGGAGAACCGGCTGCTCGACTTCAACGACCTGCTCATCATCTCCTACGACGCGCTGCTCCACGACGACGCACACCAGTACCGCCGCTATCCGTGGATACAGGTCGACGAGGTGCAGGATCTCAATCCGCTGCAGATGTCGGTCATCGACCTGCTCACGGCCGACCCTTTCGACACGGTCATGTACCTGGGCGACGAGCAACAGGCCATCTTCTCGTTTATGGGCGCCAAGATGGACACGCTCACCATGCTCCGCCAGCGGTGCGGAGGCAATGTACACCATCTGCAGGTCAACCACCGTTCGCCCAAATACCTGCTCGACGTGTACAACACCTATGCCGCCGAGGTTCTGCACATCGACCCCACCCTGCTGCCGACCGCTACGCGCGAGGCTGTACGGCAGGGCAACGAACTGAGTATTCTCTATAGCGACACGCCCGAGAGCGAGGTGCGCGACGTGGCCCAGTTTACCGGACAGCTCTATGCCAACTACCCCGGCGAGACAACGGCCGTCATCGTCAGCTCCAACCGCGATGCGGAGGACATCAGCGCAGAACTGTCGGCACAGCACCTGAAGCACTTCAAGGTGTCGGGCAGCGACCTTTTCGCCCAGCCAGAGGTAAAACTGCTGCTGGCCCATCTGGGCGTACTGTCCAGCGAGTGCAACTTCATGGCATGGGCACGCATACTCAAGGGAGTGAAGGTGGTACACGAGAACGCCAGCGCCCGCAAGATGGTACGCGACCTGCTCGACCGCGCCATATCGCCCGCCGACCTGCTCAGATACGACGGCGCCGACACTTATGTGCAGTCGTTCGTGCGCAACTACGACAATCAGGAACTGGTTGTGTTCGACACCGAGACCACCGGACTTGACGTGTTCCACGACGATATCGTACAGATAGCCGCCGTCAAGATGCGGCAGGGGAAAATCGTGGAAGGGTCGGCCCTGTCACTCTATATCGACACCCGACGGGAGATACCGGCCTTCCTGGGCGACATACCCAACCCTATCATCGAGGAGCGCAAGCACCATCGTCTGCTTCCGCCCGCCAAAGCGTTGCGGCAGTTTATGGAATATGCCGATGGCGGCCTGCTCCTTGGCCACAACGCCGACTACGACTACAACATCCTCGACCACAACCTGCGCCGCTACTGCCCCGACCTTGACCTCCACAGTCTGCACCCGCACTATTTCGACTCGCTGCGGCTCGTGCGTCTGCTCGAGCCGGAGCTCAAGCAGCACAAACTGAAATACTTGCTTACCGCCCTGGAACTTGAAGGGACGAACTCCCATCTAGCCGACGACGACGTATATGCCACCTGCAGCGTCGTGCGGCACTGCCACGACAAGAGCACCAGCCTCATCGCCTCACAACGCGAGTACCTGTCGACACCGGCCATGAAGCATCGCATAGAGACCTTCCGTCGCAACTACGGCGAATGTTACGCCAAGGGCATCGCAAGACTGTACCGCCAAGAGGGGACTGTCGACGGGCGTCCTGCGCTGGTCGACGAACTGCTCGGCTTCTACCGCCGCCTCGTCGACGAGGGTACCATATGCGAAGTGGAAAACATCGAATACATCGTCGACTATCTTTCCCATGACCTCATACACGCCGACGACGAACCGTCGCTGCATACGCAGATCGACCGGCACCTCATGGAGATCAATACGCTGAAGGAGGCCGACCTGTGCAACAGCCGGAGCATCGGCGACAGGATATTCGTCACGACCATACACAAGGCCAAAGGACTGGAGTTTGACAACGTGATCGTGTTCGACGCCGTCGAAGGACGCATACCCAACTACTACAGCCGCAACGACGAGCGCCTTTTGGCCGAGGACGCACGCAAATTCTACGTCGCCATGACAAGGGCCAAGCGACGGCTGTACATATCGCAGTGCCTGCTGCGCATAGACACCTACAACAAGCAGCACGACGTACACCTCACGCCCTTCATGAACCATCTGCTGAAATTCTTCAACACCTGCCGATACGACTGCATCAAAGCATGAATAGAACTACATACTGAATTCAGGAAAAGTCAAGCGAAATCGTACAAGGGCCTTGTACGGACACTACAAAGGCC
>CAVHOL010000097.1:0-8122 GCA_963637655.1 bacterium
TAGCGGGCTATGCGACTGAAGAAGGACGAAAAAGATGCCGGATAAAAACAAAAAGACACAAAGAGCATACCCGTCAAAATAGAATTTGATAATGCGTGGAATTTTTAGAACCCGCCTTAAAAGCGTCAGACCGTCAGATCGGCATTGCCCGTCGCTCCCTTCCATACCGCCTTTCAACCAAACCTAAACCAAAAATATGAAAAAACTGTTTCTTTTGACCTGTCTCGGCCTTGCCGCTCTTTCTGCCGTGGCCCAAAAGGTGAACACGCTGCAGTCGCCCGACGGCAAGGTGGCTGTCAAGGTGACCACGGCGAAGAACATCTCCTACGCCGTAAGTATAGACAACAACGACATTCTCACCGATTGCCGCCTTGCCATGACCGTCAACGGCAAGACGCTCGGCGACGCCCCCAAGCTCAAGGGCGTCAAGCGCAGCACCGTCAACGAGACCCTCCATCCTGTCGTTCCGCTGAAAAGTGCGGAAGTGAAAAACCACTGCAATGTCATGACCCTCGCCTACGACGGCTTCTCCGTCGAGTTCCGTGCCTACGACAATGGCGTGGCCTACCGGTTCGTCACCAAGAAAAAGGGTACGGTGAATGTCGACAACGAACTGTTCGACATCCATTTCCCCGGCGATTACACGGCCGTCGTCTCCGAGGCTGAGACCTTCCGTACCAGCTGCGAGAGCTTCTACCGCCGGGTCAACACCAAGGACTTCAAGCCCGAAGACCGGATGACCTACCTGCCGATACTGGTCAATACCGACCGCAACTACAAGATACTCATCTCCGAGTCCGACCTCCGCGACTATCCCGGCATGTTCCTCAACGGCACCGGCGACAACCGCATGAAGGCCGTCTTTCCGCCCAGTCCTCTCGAGACGAAGCCCGACGGCGACCGCAGTGTCGAGTTTACCAAGGTCACCGACTATATTGCCCGCACCACAGGCACGCGCAACTTCCCCTGGCGCTACTTCGTGATTTCGCGTGAGGACAAGGAGCTGCCGCTCAACAATTTCACCTACGTGCTCTCTTCGCCCTGCGAGATTGCCGACCCGAGCTGGATACATCCCGGACAGACCAGCTGGGACTGGTGGAACCACCGCATGATATGGAATGTGGATTTCCGTTCCGGCGTCAACACCGACACCTACAAGTACTATATCGACTTCGCCTCCAAGTATGGCGTGTCGTACATCATCCTCGACGAGGGCTGGGCCAAGGATACCCGCAATCCCTATGAGACCATCGCCGATGTCGACCTGCCCGAGATACTGCGCTACGGCAAGAGCAAGAACGTGGGCGTCATCCTGTGGCTGCCCTGGCTTACGGTGGAGAACTATCCCGACCTCTTCGCCAAATATGAGGAATGGGGCGTGGCCGGCCTGAAGATCGACTTCATGGACCGCCAGGACCAGTGGATGGTCAACTACTACGAGCGCATCGTCAAGGCTGCCGCCAAGCACCACCTGCTCATCGACTACCACGGTGCCTACAAGCCCTCCGGCCTTGAGCGCCGCTATCCCAACCTGCTCTCCTACGAGGGTGTGCGCGGACTGGAGCAGAACGCGAACTGTACCCCGGAGAACTCCATCTACCTGCCGTTCATCCGCAATGCCGTCGGTGCAATGGACTTCACGCCCGGTGCGATGAACAACGCCCAGCCCGATGATGTGGCCTCTACCCATCCCAATCCCCAGTCGGGCGGCACGCGCTCCTACCACATGGCCACCTACGTCGTGTTCGAGAGCGGCATACAGATGCTCAGCGACAGTCCTACGCGCTACTATGCCGAGGAAGCCTGCACGAAGTTCATCACGTCTGTCCCCGTCACCTGGGACGAGACCCGCGTGCTCGCCGCCAAGTCGGGCGAATATATCCTCGTGGCCAAGCGCAAGGGCCAGAAATGGTTTATCGGCGCCATCACCGGCAAGGACAGCCAGACGCTCACCCTCCCGCTTGATTTCCTCGGTGCCGGGTCGCACCACATCACCTACTTCGAGGACGGACCCAACTCCGACCGCCAGGCCCTGGAGTACCGCCAGCGTGAGGCCACTGTCAACAGTACTTCCACCCTCACGCTCCGTCTCGCCCCCAACGGCGGATGGTGTGGCGTGGTAGAGTAAAGGCGGGTTCAAAAAATCCGTCAAAGAGCATGACTGCCTAAATTTTAGAACCGCCTTTTAAGAAGAAGCCTTCGTCCTGTGGCAATGCGCAAGACGAAGGCTTCTTTTGGCGTGTTCTAAAAATTCCACGCATTATTTTCTATTATTTGACGGGTATGCTCTTTGTGTCTTTTTGATTTTATCAGATATCTTTTTCGTCCTTGTTGATGTTTCCCAAACGCTTGATGGCATCAAGAAAATCCTGTTCCGCATCGCTTATGACGCGTTGCTTGTATTTGCGGTATTCGTTGGTGGCGTGTTCCATGGCTTCATCATGCGACACTGTGCCGGCATCTTGTAGAAGTTTCTCACCTGTCATGGTCAAGATGCCGTCAAGATATTTCGCCCAGTCTTCCATGGTCATTGGCTGTTCGCGTTCGGCTTGCCTCTCGGCAAAGTCGAGGTATCCGGAAACGAGTTGTCCCATCGCCCTGAGTTCCTTCTCGTTGAGATAGTTCTTGGCGGTGCGCGCTTCCGCTAGAGTGGGTTGCGAACCCTTAAATGTAAAGAGGCCCATGAAGTCTTTCTCCGCGTCGGCACGCTGCACGATGAGTTCGGCGGCCGTATTGCCGTGTATGGCATAGTGTATCTTGTTTTGCACCTTTTTGAAAAACTCCTGTGAGACGGACGTTCTTGGGTCGTAGTCTATGCTTGTGGCGTAGATTTCGAGCACCTGGCGGTAGAATACCTTTTCCGTGGCACGGATGTCTCTGATGCGTGCCAACAGTTCTTTCCAGTATCCTCCTCCACCGAGCCGTTTCAGCCTTTCGTCATCGAGGGTAAACCCCTTTTGTATATACTCCTTGAGCCGTAGTGTGGCCCATTGGCGGAAACGGGTGGCGATGATGGAACGCACACGGTAGCCGAGGGCTATGATCATGTCGAGATTGTAGAAAGTCACTAGGTATGACTTTCCGTCTGCGGCAGTTGTTCGGAATTTCCGAACAACTGATTCTTCCGTCAACTCACCCTCTTCAAAGATATGCTTTATGTGTTCGCTGACATTCGATTTGCTCGTACCATAGAGTTCGCTCATCTGCGCTTGTGTAAGCCACAACGTGTCGTCCTCCAGTCTGACATCTACCTTTGTTTGCCCGTCTCTGCCGGTATAAATCAATATTTTGTTGTTCTCATCCATTGTCTTAAATCACTTAGGTGCGGTTCTATAAATTAGCTTTGCAGATTGTGGTTTCTTTTCTTTCGGCTCAATTTGTTTGCTCGTTTAGGCGCATAACTCGCTATGCTCCTTTACTTACAACCAAATCGTATGCGAAAAAACTTGAAGTCTGACAAGGCTAATATAGAGTGTCTCTTATTCGATTGTTGCGGCACAAAGGTAAGAAAATATTCCTGAAATGCTATCCGATTAGTGGTTCAGGGTGCCCAATTTTCGTTTTCCGTAGGGTCTCCTTACAAAACTTTATGCTGCGGCGGACAGTGAAGCCAAGGGGCGGAAATCTATAGTATCGTCCCGTTAAAAATTGATATACGTAATACATATATCAAGACAAATCACTACTTTTGCATACGATACACAAAGAGCATACCCGTCAAAATAGGATTTGGTCATGCGTGGAATTTTTAGAACACGCCTTTATAGTCCGCCATAAACAATACAATGACAGAAGAGAACAACATACCCAAGAAGAAAGGCCGGCACGGAGGGGCACGGCCGGGTGCGGGGCGGCCGTCCACCGACAGCAAGCTCTACACCTTTCGCGCTCCCGGCCCTCTTGCGAAGGCCATTGACAGCCAGAAGAGCAAGTCAGACTTCATCAAGTCGTGCATAGAGAAGGCAATCGGCGGAGCCGAGGCGGCATTCGGAAAACTCGGAACGGTCTACCCCGCGTCCAGGATAGAGGCCCTGAGCCTGCCCTTCTTCGACCTGGGCATCAAGGCCGGCTTCCCCGTTCCGCTCGACAACGACGAGAAGAGCCAGAACATCGACCTGCTGCGGATGATATGCCCCCATCCCAACGCCAGTTACCTGATCCGCGTGGAGGGCGACTCGATGAAGGATGCCGACATACTCAGCGGCGACATCATCATCGTGGACAAGAGCAACCGCAACCCTTCTCCCTCGGAAGTGGCCGTGTGCGAGCTCAACGGCGAGTACACGCTCAAGAGGTTTGAGATGCGCGGCGGCGAGGGATGGCTCATACCGGCCAATCCCCTTTATCCCGAGATCCGTGTGACCGAAGACGACGATTTCTCCATCTGGGGTGTGGTGACGTATGTCATCCATAAGGCAAGGAAATAAGTAATGCTTGTCAGAAAATAAGGCAATGTTTGCGCTCGTGGATTGCAACAGCTTCTTCTGCTCGGTGGAGAAAGTGTTCCAGCCGGGATTGAAGGGGAAACCCGTGGTTGTGCTTTCAAGCAACGACGGGTGCATCGTCGCGCTCACGCCCGAGGCCAAGGCCGTCGGGCTGCAGCGGGGCACGCCCATCTTCAAGGTAAGGGACATCGTGGCGCGCCATCAGGTGCACGTGTTCTCCACCAACATGATGCTCTATGCCGCCATGAGCCGGCGCATCGTAAGCATCATGCGCGAGAGCATCTGTCATGTGGAGCAGTACAGCATCGACGAGAGCTTCTGCGACCTGCAGGGCTACGAGAAGCACTTCGACCTCGTGGCGATGATGCACCAGCTGAAGGACAAGATTCTGCTCTACACCGACATACCGGTGAGTGTGGGCATCGCCCCGACGAAGACGCTGGCCAAGATGGGGAGCAAGTTTGCCAAGCAGTACAAGGGCTATGAGGGCGTGTGCATCATCGACACGGACGAAAAGCGGCGCAAGGCCCTCAGCATGTTCCCCCTTGACGACGTGTGGGGCATCGGTCGGCAGACGCTGGCCAAACTGGAATACTACGGCGTGCATACGCCGCTGGACTTTGCCGACAAAAGCGAGGCTTGGGTGCGCGCCCGTCTTGCCAAGCCCGGACTGCAGACCTGGCACGAGCTCAACGGCCGGCCCTGCATCGACACGGCGGAGGTGCACCGCAAGAAGACCATCTGCACCTCGCGGAGCTTCGGCGAGATGGTGTCCGACTTCGATTCCCTGAAAGCGTCGGTGGCCACCTTCGCCAGCAGTTGCGCCAACAAGCTGCGGGGACAGGCGTCGGTGGCCAAGAGTGTCACGGTCTTCATCGCGAGCAACCGTTTCCGTGAGGATCTTCCGCAGTACGGCAATTCCGCTACCGTCGAGCTTCTTGTTCCCACGGGCGACACGATGGAGATCGTGAAGGCTGCCGTCAGCGCCCTTCGGAGTATCTGGCGCGAGGGCATCCTGTACAAGCGGTCGGGCGTCATCGTGAGCGACATCCATTCCGGCGGGAGCATACAGGGGCATCTCTTCGACCCTATAAAAAAACGCCCCGAGCGCGCACGGCTCATGCAGGAGATCGACAAGATCAACCGGCGCTACGGCATCAAGACCATACAAATGGCGGTGGAGGGCGACGGCAAGCAACCCTGGCGGGTGAAGTGCGGGCACCGTAGCGGCAACTACCTCACCTGTGCCGACGAACTGCTGACAATAGGGGATGGAAAAAAACACTAACAAAAATGAATTTGTCCGCTTTTGCGAAAAAAACTTTAAGAACCCTAACCGCTTCGCCTCCTTTGTGCGTTTTTGCGTAATTTTGCCCTGGCGTCATGTCCGGAAGTGGATATGAGGGCCAAAAATACACCGTTATGACGAAGTCTGAACTCCAGTCCTACTATACCGGCTGCGCCGAGAAGCTGCGTAGCCGCATTGTTTTGTTGCGCCGCCGCAACCGGGCGTTTGTGGCAGGCGAGATACTGTCGTTCCTGTCCGGCATCGCCGCCCTGGTGGCCTATACCTCTACCGCCTTGGGATGGCCGTTGCTGGCCGTGTCGGCCCTGGCCTTTGCCGTCTATGCGATGGTCCGGCGGACTGATGTGGCCAACTCCGGACGCATCGCCCGGGCGGAAGGCCTGCTGGCCGTGCATCTCCGCGAGATGGCCGGTCTGCAGGGCGACTTTTCCGGTTTTGACGGCGGCGCGCAGTACGTCGATCCCGCCCATCCCTATACCTTCGATATGGACGTGTTCGGCGACGGGTCGCTCTTCCAACGTATCAACCGGACGGTCACCACGGGCGGGTGCGACTGTCTCGCCCGTTGCCTTTCCGGCAACAACGGTTATCCCGGCCTGGCCGATGTGGCAGCCGTCGGCCGACGGGAGAAGGCGGTCGGTGCCCTGGCTTCGCGCCTCGACTGGTGTATGGCGTTTCTCGCTTCCGGCGTGCGCGAAAAGGTCTGTTCGCAGACCGTCACGCAGTCGCTTGCCGATGCCGCCGGGGTGCGCATTGCCGGTTGGGCAGGCAGCCGTGCCGCGCTTGTGGCCGCTTGTGGCGTGCTGGCCGTGCTCTATGCGCTGATTGCCCTGTCGGTCTTCACCTCCGTTCCCTCCAGTGCTCCCGTGCTGGTTGCCCTTCTGGTGCTCGGGGCGGTGCTGGGCATTTGTCACGGCACGCTCTCGGCGGTCGGCCGGGCGGTCGACCGTCTGCAAAAATCGTTCGCTGCCTGCTCGCGGCTGGTGCGCCATGTCGGGACGCTGGCTTCCGACGGGCAGCTGATGGCTGCGTCAGACGAACTGCGCATGCTCGTCGCCGATGTACAGGGCATGCAGGAGGCCTTCCGGGAGAGCGGAGGTCTGCTCCGTGCCCTCGACCGGCGCGGAAACATTCTCGGGCTGGTGCTCTTCGACATCTTTCTTCTGAGCGACTTTTTTCTGCTGCGCCGGGTGCTCCGCTGGCAACGCTCGGCCCTTGCCGATGCAGGCAGATGGATGGAAACGCTCTCGCAGATCGATGCCCTGGTGTCGATGGCTGTATTCCGCCACAACGCCGTCGGTGCGTCCAGGGCTGAGGTGGTCGACGACCGTCGCGCGGTGGTCTACGAGGCCTGCGGGCTCTATCACCCGTTCCTCGGCGAGAAGGCCGTACGCAACGACTTCTCGCTGGCCGACCGCCACTACTATATCGTCACCGGGGCCAACATGGCGGGCAAGAGCACCTTTCTCCGCACGCTCGGCGTAAACTATATCCTGGCGATGAACGGGCTGCCCGTGTTTGCCGACCGGCTGCGCGTCTCTGCCTTTTCCCTGTTCAGCAGCATGCGCACCACCGACGACCTCACGCACGGCATCAGTTATTTCAACGCCGAACTGCTCCGGCTCAAGCAACTGCTCCGCCACACGTCGCAGGTGGAGTCGACGCTCATCATCCTCGACGAGATACTCCGCGGCACCAATTCCGCCGACAAGCTCAACGGTTCGCGTCTCTTCCTTGAGCATATCTCGCGTTGTGCGGTCACCGGCGTCATCGCCACCCATGACCTCGAGCTCTCGCGCATGGCCGACCAGCGTCCCGACCGTTTCCACAACTACTGTTTCGAGATCGCCTTGGGCACCGACGTCACTTACTCCTACCGCATCACCCCCGGTGTGGCCCGCAACCAGAACGCCACCTTCCTGCTCGGACGGCTCTTGCAGGGGCAGTAGGAGCGGGGCACGGGATTCTGTCAAAAGTCCCGCCGGTCGGCGGAAAATGTTAGTAGGTGCGGTGTCCCACCGCACAGTTACGGGGTACATGTGTCCGCTTTTGCGCGTTGTTTTGCTGCGACGTGGGACACGTCGCCCCACTAACTTTAGTAGGTGCGGTGTCTCACCGCACAACAAGGGGCAAATGCCGTTTTTCCGGGAATGCAGCCGGTGGAAGCAGGGTGCTGTGCGGTGAGACACCGCACCTACTACGGCCAATCGGCCGTGATTTGCTTGTCGGATGGAAAAATATTCGCTTGTCTCAAAACATTTTGCTACTTTTGTATCCTATTGATGTTGCATCCGTGCTGATTATTAATCGTGATGTGATGTTTTTCTTGAAATACGCTGAATTTATGAACCATCTGCAATTTACCCCCCCC
>CAVHOL010000098.1:0-7910 GCA_963637655.1 bacterium
AATCTACTCGGCTAAAATTCAAAAATCCATCAAAGGTAATTTTTAGAACCCGCCTGAACGGTTTTTTGTTGCATTACAGTGGACCTTTCTACAGAGAACGTTTTATTCTACAGTAAAGGTAGCCTTGAGCAGTGCGGCATCCTCGCTGCTTCCGCCTACCATCACCTCAAAGTCGCCCGGCTCTACGGTACGCTTCATGTCGATGTCGTAGAAGGCGAGCCGGTCGGGAGTGATGTCGAAGGTGACGTCCTTTGACTCGCCGGCACGCAGCGCCACGCGCTCGAAGCCCTTGAGCTCCTTGACCGGACGCGCTGCCGACGACACACAGTCGCGGATGTACATCTGGGCGATCTCGACGCCGTCGCGCCGGCCGGTGTTGGTGAGGGTGACGGTGGCCTTCAGACTGCCGTCGGCAGGTATACGGGAGGCGGAGAGCCGGAGGTTGCTGTACTGGTAGGTGGTGTAGCTCAGACCGTGGCCGAAGGGATAGAGCGGGGTCGACTTGCCGCAGACCACGGGATGGAAGAAGGCCGATGCCTTGTGGTTGTACCAGGTGGAGATCTGTCCGGCGGAACGCGGCATGGTCATGGCAAGTTTGGCCGAGGGATTGACCTTGCCGTAGATGATCTCGGCGATGGCCTGTCCGCCAAACTGTCCGGGCTCCCAGGCGTTGATGACGGCGGGCACATGCTCTGCGGCATAGTTGACGCTGAGCGGACGGCCGCTGATGATGACGAGGACGGTAGGCTTGCCGGTCTCGTTGATACGGCGGATAAGTTCTTCCTGCAGTCCCACGAGATCGAGGTTGTCGCGGTCGGTATCCTCGCCGCAGGTACGGTCGTTCCAGCGGAAGCGCATCATGTACTCGCCGCAGCAGACGATGGAGAGGTCGCAGTCCTTGGCTTTGGCGACGGCCTCGTCGACTTTGTCCTGCGACATGTTGCGCGGGTCCCAGCCCTGGTCGACAAACTCAAACTGGGTGTCGGGAGAGATCTGGCGCAGTCCCTTGAGCACGGTAGTCACCTCGCTGTCGGGCTGCAGCTCGCTCCAGTCGCCCATGATGTTCTGGTCGTCGGCATTGATGCCGGTCACGAGCACGCGTCTGTACTGGGCGGCATCGAGCGGGAGCAGGGCACCGTCGTTCTTGAGCAGCACGATGGAGTTGCGGGTGGCCTCGAGCGCGGTGGCCTTGTGTACGGGGTCGTGGATGACACAGTCGCGCTCCTCCTCAGTGACATAGGGATGCTCGAAGAGTCCGAGGCGGAACTTGGTATAGAGTATGCGGCGCACCGACTCGTCGATACGCGACTCGGTGATCTCGCCCTCGCGCACCAGCTCGACTACGGCCTGCTGCCATTCCGGTCCGTGCATGTGCATGTCCATGCCGGCGAGTATGCTCTGGCGGAAGGCGTCCTTGTTGTCCTTGGCCGTGAAGTGCTGGTCGACACAGTGCTCGATGTCCATCCAGTCGCTCACGACGAATCCCTTGAATCCCCAGTCGCGGCGCAGGATGTCCTGCATGAGCCAGCGGTTGGTGTGGCAGGGTATGCCGTTGAGCTCGTTGTGCGACATCATCACCGTAGCGCCTCCGGCACGCACGCTGGCCTCAAACGCGGGGAAGAACACCTCGCGCAGGGTACGCTCGGACACGTCGCAAGGAGCGCCGTTGGTACCGTTGACGGAATAGGATCCGCCCACAAAGTGCTTCACGCAGGCGAGCACGTCGCACGGAGCGTCCAGGTTGCCCTGATAGCCGCGTGTGGTGGCCTCGCCGAGCAGGGTGACAAGGTAGGGGTCTTCGCCGAAGGTCTCGCCGGAGCGTCCCCAGCGGCCGTCGCGGGCCACCTCGACATTGGGGTTGAACGTCCAGTGCATGTTCATCGCACGCATCTCGGCGGCTGTCTCGCGGGCGATGCGGTAGGCCATCGGCACGTCAAACGACGATGCAAGGCCGATGTTCGTGGGATAGACGGTGTTGCCCTGGCACTTGGCATTGCCGTGTATGGCGTCGATGCCGATGAGCAAGGGTATCTGCAGGCGGCTCTGCATGGCCAGACGCTGCAGGTGGTTGGCTTCCTCGACGGTCAGCACGTGAAGGAACGAGGACACGAGACCGTCGCTCGTCATATTCTCGATATCTTCGGCCGTCACGCCGGGATAGAAGGCGTTGGCGGTATTGGTGGCGAGCTCTTCGGCCGTCATCGTGGCCGAGTTCTGCTTGAAGTGCTCGATGCCCACGAGCTGGTTCATCTGTCCGACCTTCTCCTCGAGCGTCATGCGGGAGAGGAGGTCGTCTATGCGGCGCCCGATGGGAGCGGCCGGGTCTTTGTATATAGGAAGGGCGTGGTCTTGGTGGCCCATAGTATTGGTTTCCGTTGTCTTCATTGCTTTAGGCGTGTTTGTCGCGTATTCATCGTATGCTCATCTGGCGGAGGAGCCAGTCCTCCCACTCGTCCCACTGCTCCTGGTACCAGTAGTGTCCGGTGAGCTGGTAGACGTGGAGCTCCTTGGAGGCGGTCACCGTATTGTAGGTGGCGTAGGCCGTGGTCGGGGGCACCACCTCGTCGTTGTAGCCGAAGGAGAACCATCCGGGGCACTGTATGCGGCGGGCGAAGTTGACGCCGTCGTAGTAGCGCGAGGTCTCGATCTTCTTCGGGTCGGCATGCTTCACGTCGTAGTAGAAATAGTGGGGCCAGCCGCAGGCCACGCCCTTGAGCGAGGCGGTGTGGTCGCAGAGGGCGGCGTGCACGGCTCCGTAGAAGGTGACGCGCTTGTCGAGTGCGGCACAGGCGAGCGAGAGAAATCCGCCCTGCGAACTGCCCGTCACGCCGAGCGACGTGCCGTTCCACTCGTCGAGCGACGCGATATAGTCGATGGCACGGACGGCACCGATGATGACGCGCTTGTAATAGCTGCGGTCGCGCGAGTCCATATTGGCCTCCCAGTAGCAGTTGAGCGCACCCTCCATAAGGTTGTCGTACACTTTCTGCTCCATGGTCACGGGCACGCCGTGGATACCGATCTCAAGGGTGATGGCACCCTGGGCGGCCGTCCACACGTCGCCCTGGTAGGGACGCACGCCGGCACCGGGCACGCGGAGCAGTGCGGGATATTTGCCGGGCTTGGTCGGTACGCAGAGTATGCCGTAGGTACGGCTGTTCCACCGTATGTTCTGGAAGCTCACCTCGTAGACGTTGACCTTGTCGGTGCAGCGTTCGGGCAACAGACGGCGGGTAGGCTCGAGAGACACGCCGCGCGCTTCGGCAAGGGCCGACGACCAGAAGGAGTCGAAGTCAGACGGATTTTCGGTGGTGGGCTTCAACTGCTCGGGAGAGAAGGCGGCAGTGCAGAGTCCCTCGTAGTCCTTGCCGCCGACATGGGCGGTGACCTTGAGGCGGTAGAAGCCGGCGGTCTTCATCGTGCCGGTCCAGCGCATGGTGCCGTCCTTGAGGGTGACGCCCTTCTTCTTGGTGTCGGGATACATCTCCGGTCCGGCCTCATAGTCGATGACGGCGCCGTCGATGAGCGTGCCCGAGCGGAGTACGTTGACAGTGAACGTGGCCTTTTCACCGATGCGGTAGTTCCAGTCTTTATGGTCGGGGGTGACGGTGACCGTGATGTTGTTGCCGCGTATCTGGGCTTCGGTGGCCATAAGGCAGATACCCATCAGCAGACAAAGGGTTGTGAATATTCTTTTCATCGGTTTATAGCGATATTTTTAATTTTAGAAGTGTACATACATTATATATAGTGGGGCCGTACCGGACAATGTTCCGGCCGGAGCATCGGCACGGCCCTGGAGGATTGTCAGTGCTTGAGGTAAAGACCGTTGAGACGCTTCATGAACAGTGTCGACTCACTGTTGTAGAAACGCATGAAGTCTTGTATGCGGCTGTTGCCGTCGCCGGGGAAGGGTGTGCAGTAGTGTCCGTCCTTGAAGTCGCCGCGGTTGGCGCCGAACATGAGGTAGGACAGGCGGTGCTGCTGGAGCAGCGGAAGGAGTGTCTGGGAGAAAAGCGTGGAGTCGGGCAATGACTCCTGGCCCACTACGATGCCCAGGGCGTTGTTGTGTTCCTGGGCGAAAGGCAGGGCCTTGTCCACCATCTCGCCGAGCAGGCGGCCGTAGTCTTGCGAAGAGGCTGAACCGAGGGTCTGCAGACAAGAGGTGCAGAGCACGTCGACATTGCTGTCGGGATAGCGGGCGAGAAACTGTGCGGAGGGGTAAGTGTCGGCGTAGCCGTAGACGACATTGGTCACGTCGGCATCGTCGAGCAGGTCTTGGGTCTTCTGGTAGAGACCGGTGTACTCGTCGGCCGGCAGACGGTCGTACCAGGTCTTGCCGGTGAGCGGGTAGAGGTAAAGCACGACGGGGGCCTTGATGCCGTACTCGTCGTGGAGGGTGCCGAGGTAGTCGGCCAGGCGCTTGACGTACTGGGAGAGCAGATCGTCGTCGCCCTTGTAGTCGGGAGCGGTCCACTGCATGGTGACGAGCGCGCCGCGACGGAAATTGCTGAGCACATCTCTGCGGATGTCGGCGAAGGCGAGGCCGTCGGCGTTGGTCTTGCTTCCGCGCTCGATGCCGGAAAGCTCGTAGCCCACGGCGGCGGGACGGTCGCCGCACACGCCGTGTATGTCGCTGCGGTCGCTGTCGCACTGCCATCCGATACCCTGTAGGGTGCCGTACATCTGACCGACGATGGTACCTTTGGCAGCGTAGGCCTTGATGTTCTCCTTCATGTTCTCGGTGCGGGTGGTGAGTCCGCTTGAGGCCATTTCGTCGTAGGACTTTTTCTTGCCTCCGCAGGAACAGAAGATGATGAGCGCGATGGCGACGGCCAACAGATGTGCTGATTTTTTCATGAGTGTGATCGGGTTTTGTTGAAATGCCGGGCCTGCCACGGGGACAGGCCCGGCACGGTGGGGGAATATGATGTACTTATTCTTATTCGGTGTATGCCTTCTTCATGGCAGCCACCACTGTGGGGAGCGACCACTGCACGGCCTCGCGGTCACTGCCTTCGTAGATGCTCATCCAGTAGTAGGTGGCGATGCCGAGGGCACGGGCCTGGCTTACGATGTCGGCGGCTTGGTCGGCAGCGGCCTGTATCTCGGCGGCGGTGCTGGTCTTGCTGACCGACTTGGTGCCGTGGGTGCCGTACTCGCCGATGATGACGGGATAGCCTTTGGCGATGAAGTAAGTGTTGAGACGGGTGAACATGTCCTTGACGTACTTCTTGCATTCATCGTCCCACTTGCCCTTCTGTGCGAACCAGTCGTAGGGATCGTAGGTATGGCACTCGAAGATGAGGTGTCCGTCTACCTTGTCGGTAGGCATCTTGAGGTTCTTGACGGCCAGTTCCTCGTTCTTGCCTGCATAGGCGTTGATGATGAGGTTGCGCGTGGCGTTGTTGCCTCCGGTGGCGCGGACAGCATTGACGAAGCTCTGTGCGTAGTTGTTGAGGGCGGTGTAGCTTGCGCTGCCGTCCTCAGGAGCGGTCCAGCTGCTGTTGGCGTCGAGCATCTCGTTGTAGCCCTCGAAGACGAGGCGCTGGCAGTAGCCGGCAAAGCGGTTGGCGATCTGGGTCCAGAGGTACTCGAACTTGGCCTTGTTCTGGTTGTAGTTGTCCGTGTCGGCCTTGATCCAGTGGGTCACGGGGGCGTCGTCGTGTCCGGTGTCGTGGTGTACGTTGAGTATGCAGTACATATTGTTGGCCATGACATAGTCTACGATCTCCTGCACGCGGTCCATCCACGCCTTGTCTACGTTGCCGTCGGCGTCCATGTGCTGGAACCAGGTGACAGGCAGGCGGACGGCGTTGAATCCGTTCTGCTTGAGGAAGTCGATCATCGCCTTGGTGGTGACGGGCTGTCCCCAGCAGGTCTCGAAGTCGGAGACGGAGTTGTTCTCCATCGTCTTGCTGAGGTCGACGGCATCCATAGCATTGCCGATGCAGGTGCCCAGACCCATATTGACACAGGCATCCTTGGCACTCTCCTCAGCGTAGGTGGCGCTGGTGTTGACCTGGTCGCGGGTGATGACGTTCTTGCTGCCCATGACGGTGGTCCACCAGGAGTTGGCGGGCATGTTGCTGCCGTACCAGGGCATGAAGTAGCTCCAGTGTGCGCCGGCGTCCCAGGCGTCCTGTACAAGGGCGGTGGTCTGTCCGTCGCTTGTGCCGCACTCGGCGAGGGCAATCATCTTGGCGGGATAGCGGGCCTGGATCTCGCGGAACTCCTGTGCCTGCTGGTCGGCGGTGTAGCCGTAGAGGTCGCGGCCGATGATGTCGACATACTTGTCGCCGGGATACCAGGCCTCGTCGTTGTCATACAAGGTGGCGTCGCCGTTGTAGTTCTGTGTGGTCCAGGTCCATATCAGGTTGTGCACGCCTTTCGACTGGAAGTAGTCGAACATGGTCTGCCAGAGTTTCTTGTAGGTCTCTGCGCCGTCGTAGCCCCACCAGAACCAAGACTTGGTCCAGTCGGCCTGGTTCTTGGCGCAGGCGTTGCCGGCACCCTCGTGGAAGGGACGCCAAAGGGCGGAGATGCCTGCATCCTGCAGTTTGAGGAGCACGTCTACCACCTTGTCCATCTCCTGGTAGAACCACTTGTTCTCCCACGATCCGGAGGTGAAGACGTTCTGTGCCTTGAAGGTGGTCTCGGAGGGCGTGCAGGTCACGCCGCTTCCGTCGGTGCCGATGGTGGTGCCTTCGGTCTTGGGCACGTTGAAGTGCCACATGAGCGACACGATGCCGCCGGCCTCGGCCCATTCGGTGACGGGTGTGATATTGCTGTAGTCGATCCAGTTGTTCTTCGGAACGTAGATGTGGATGAAGTCGTAGCAGTTGATGGCGGGGTACTTGCCCGTAGCCTTGTATATGTTGTCAGCTTCAGTATGGTTCCAGTTTATGTTGGCCAGGACGCCCGAGAAAGTCTTTGCACCGTAGTTGAGCTGCAGGTACTTGTAGAGGCGCTTTGTGGCTTGTGTGGCAGAGGGGTCGGCGAGTTCCACATCGCTGACGTCGCTTTCGTGATAGACAGAGAAAGTGATGTTGTTGATGTTGTTGACGTCGTAGGTTTCCCACGCGCCGAAGTCTTCCCATCCCTTGAGGATGATTTCGAGTTTTCCGTCGGCCGTATGCTTCATCGACGAGATGGTGTTGTTGTCGCCGGCGAGGTTCCATTCGGCCTGCTTTCCGCTTTCTGAGGTGTTGATGGTGATCTTGTCACCTTCTTTTTGAGCGAAGACAGTCAGTGATGCCATCACGACCATGGCTGAGAGTAAGATTTTTTTCATCTTCTGGTGATTTTGATGGCTTTGTTGTTGATTTTGATGATATATACGCCCTTGGGAAGGGTGTCGAGAGAGACGACAGTCTTGTCGCCGGCCACTGTAGTGGTGACGGGAGCGGCCTTGCCGTCGATGGAGTATGCGGTCACTTTTCCGGTGCTGCCGTCGATGACAATACGGTTGCCTTCGACGCTCATGCGTCCGGTCTCTGTCTGGCTGATGCCGGTGGTGGCGGTGCCGTAGGTGAAGGTGCTCACGGTCCACAGCTCGTAGGAGGCGGTGGTGGCGGTGGTGGCCACGGTCATCTGGTCGTTGGCGAACGAGACGTCGGGAGTGGTCGACAGGGCGAACTCCACTCTCGTGCCGTCACTGAACGAGACGAACAGCGACTTGCCGTCGGCGGCGCGTGTCAGCAGACATCCCAATGCCAGACAAAATGTCAATGCCAGTCTTTTCATATTCTGCGTGTGTTTTCTGAAAAAAGGCCTGTGACACGGCAAGCGCGTGCTGCCGCGCCACAGGCCCGATTACATTATAATATATGTGTCGCTTCGATTGTCAGGCTGCTTACGGCAGAACGGCAATCTTGGTGATGTTCTTCAAGTCGCCCTGGATGATGAAG
>CAVHOL010000099.1:0-7800 GCA_963637655.1 bacterium
AAGGAGCATAGCGGGCTATGCGACTGAAGAAGGACGAAAAAGATGCCGGATAAAATCAAAAAGACACAAAGAGCATACCCGTCAAATAATAGAAAATAATGCGTGGAATTTTTAGAACACGCCTATAATAAATTCTTCCACCGATGAAAAAGCGCCTTCTCTTCACTTTTCTCATGGTCTGTATGCTGATTCCTGTGCGTGCCGGCCGGGCAGCCGACGATGCTCCTTCGCTTGTACCGCAGCCGCAAAGCGTGGCGTGGCATGAGGGGGCATACGTCTTTCCCAACCGTGTCACCCTGTCGGTAACGGATCCTAGTCTGCTGCCCGCCGCCGGTTATCTGTCGGATGCTCTCCGCCAGACTATCGGGCGTGAAGCCACAGTCGTGTCAGGTGACGGCAATGTCCGCATCGCCCTTGGCGCCGACGGAAGGCGTGGCGGCTACCGGCTCGACGTGACGGATAGAGGTGTCGTCATTGTCGGCAGCGATGTGCAAGGTGTCGTGTCGGCCATCGCCACCCTGCGCCAGCTGCTTCCGGTTGCCGCCGTGTCGTCCGCGACAGACTGTGTGACCTACGCCGTACCCTGTGTGAACATCAGTGATGCACCCGGTGCAGGGTACGAATGGCGCGGACTGATGCTCGACTGCTCACGCCACTTCTTCACTGTCGGCGAGGTGAAGCGCATCATCGATCTCATGGCCCTCTACAAACTCAACCGGCTGCACTGGCATCTCACCGACGACCAGGGATGGCGTGTCGAAATCAAGGCCTATCCGCTGCTCACGACCAAGGGATGCTGGCGCACGTTCAACAAGAACGACCGCGACTGCATGGCTGTTGCCTGTGCCGAGGGTGACAGTACGATGCTGCTGCCGCCGTCTTGCCAAAGGATCATGGAGAACGGCGATACACTCTATGGCGGCTACTACCGGCAAGACGAGGTGCGCGACTTAGTGGCCTATGCCATGGCGCGCGGCATCGACATCATACCCGAAGTAGACATGCCCGGCCACTCTATGTGTGCCATCGACTGCTATCCCGACTTGTCGTGCGGCAAGGTGGAGTGGCGCAGTTTCTCCTCACCGTTGTGCCTGGGCAAAGATGCGACACTGGAGTTCTGCCGCAGGGTGTGGAGCGAACTCTTTGACCTTTTCCCTTCGCCCTATGTGCATATCGGCGGCGATGAGGTCGATACCTCGTTCTGGCAACAGTGTCCGCAGTGCCAGGACCGCATCGCGCAGCTTCGGCTTGGCGACGGTCACGGTCTGCAGGCTTGGTTTACACGCTGTATGGAAACCTTCTTTGCCGAGCACGGCAAGCGCATGGTCGGGTGGGACGAGATTTTTTCTTCCGGCATAGCGCCCTCGACTACCGTGATGTGGTGGCGCGGCAATCTCGATTTTGCCGATGTGGTGGCGCAGGCCGTACGCCAGGGTAATGATCTGGTCGCTTGCCCGACGACCCATTTCTACTACGATTTCCGGCAGAACAACAGCGATATGGAGAAAATCTACCGCTTCGCCCTGCCCGAATCTGTCTCTGCCGACAGTGCCCGCTGTCTGACAGGCATACAAGGCAATATCTGGACGGAGCGGGTGCCGTCGTTCCGCCGGTTGACCTACATGATACTTCCGCGCCTGTTGGCCGAAGCCGAAGTTGCCTGGACAGCCTCGGCAGAAAGAGACTGGCCGTCGTTCTGCCACCGTATGGGCGGACAGTATGTGCGTCTGTCCCAAATGGGACTCGACTATCGTCTGCCCGACATTGCCGGACTGTATGACGTGAACGCCTTCGCCGGACGCTGCCGTGTGCAGGTACAGTGCGAAGACCCGTCGGCCGTCATACATTATACTACTGACGGCAGCGTGCCAGACCTGCAGTCGCCCATCGTCGGTCCGGACCTCACTGTAGACCGTCCCTCCCGTTTTGCATTCCGGGCAATGACTGCCGACGGACGGCAGGGCGAGATACTGCATGCAAGCTTTGTAGAGGCAAACTACGCTGAAGCCGTTACGCCTACCCGCAAACTGCAGCCCGGACTGACGGCCCGATGGTATGACTATGCCGGCGCAGGCTGCACTGGCATCATGCAGGCTCCGCTGCGTGGCACGTACACCGTCGGCGACGTGCAGATTCCCGACGCTGCAAAGGGCAATATCGGACTGGTCGTCGACGGGTATATCCGAGTACCCGAGGACGGTATCTATGGGTTTGTACTTTCGTCAGACGACGGCAGCATGCTCTACATCGACGGTCAACCGGCCGTAGACAACGACGGAGAGCACTCTACCGTCATCCGGTCGGCCGCGCATGCACTGCGGGCAGGATGCCATCGTATCGAAGTGCAGTATTTCGACCACAACGGCGGCAATCTCGACCTACATGTCTATGATGCCAAGGGTAAACGGCTTTCACCGGCTGACCTGTATTTCCACTGACAACGTGTCGGGGACAATCATAAGCTAAAATATAATACATAATATGTCTGAACTAAAAATAGTCCTTGTCGGTGCCGGAAATGTGGCGACCCATATCGGACTGTCGCTGAAGGCGAGAGGCATCAGTGTCGCCCAAGTATATAGCCGTACGGCGTCTTCGGCCTCTGCGTTGGCCGCACTGCTCGGCTGTCTGTCGACGGACTGCCTGGCTGCACTGTGTGCCGATGCCGATCTGTATATCATCTCTGTCAAGGACAATGCCCTTGACGCAGTCATCGCCGGGTTGAAACATTGCCGTACCGATGCATTGTATGTACATACGGCAGGCAGTGTGCCGATGGGCGTCTTCGAAGGACAGATGTCGCACTATGGCGTGTTCTATCCGATGCAGACCTTTTCCAAGGAAAAAGATGTGGACTTCAGTCGGGTGCCTTGCTTTATCGAGGCCAGTGACGATGCTTCGCTCGATTTGCTGAGACAGTTGGCTGATGTGTTGTCGGAACATGTCATGGTGCTCTCGTCGGACAAACGCCGGTACCTGCATCTTGCAGCCGTGTTCGCCTGCAATTTTGCCAACCACTGCTATGCCGTGGCCGCCGCCCTGCTTCGCGAGCAAGGCATACCTTTCGACGTGATGTTGCCCCTCGTCGATGAGGCGGCCGAAAAAGTTCATACTCTCGCCCCGTCGGCAGCGCAAACCGGTCCGGCTGTGCGCGGCGATACCAAGGTTATGGATGCCCAAATGCGGCTTCTTGCCGTACATCCCGAATGGCAAGATCTCTATGCGATGATGTCCAGGGACATACAGGCGGAGGCTTCAAAGACTCCGTTGCCGGGCACATCAAAGTCTTCATCAAAAATATAGTTTAAGAAATGATCAACTACGATTTGCGGAAAATCACGACCGTCATCTTCGATGTGGACGGTGTGCTGTCTGCCGAGACCATCACACTGTCGTCGGAAGGTGAACCGCTCCGCACGGTGAACATTAAGGACGGCTATGCCATACAACTGGCCGTGAAGGCAGGCTTGCGTATTGTCATCTTGACCGGAGGCAATACCTTGGCGGTGAGAAAACGGTATGAGGGTCTGGGCGTGAAAGACCTTTTTATGGGTTGCTCTGTCAAGATGGAAGCTTATGAGCAACTGAAAAGCCAGTATGGACTCGTCGATGAGGAAATCATGTATATGGGCGACGATATCCCCGACTATGAAGTGATGCGGCATGCCGGCTGCGCATGTTGCCCTGCCGATGCCTGTGCCGACGTGAAGGCTGTCAGCATCTATGTGAGCGGTCGGCGCGGTGGATACGGTTGCGGGCGTGACGTGCTCGAACAGGTGCTGCGCGCACAAGGCAAGTGGCTGACGGACGCAGGGGCGTTCGGGTGGTGATGCGCGACAGATATGTTCTGATAATAAGAATGTAAATCCCCGCCACTGCACAGGCAACGATAAATGACTGTGCGGTGGCGGGGACTATTGTGTTATAGGTGCGGTCTTATTTCCCTCCGCCGATGAATTGCAGCAGATACAGGTTTCGGTTTTCTGCAGCTGCGTCATACTCCTCGTGCGAATTCACGTCGAGTATGAGTTGGGTAGGGCGGTCGGTACCGTTGATGGGAGTCCATGTGGCCAGTCCGAGACCGTTGGGGTTGCCGGTCTTTATGAAGTTGGCGTAGTAGTTGATGAACTGTTCCGATACGGCGTAGTCGTCGGGTTGCCAGTCGTAGACACGGTTGGTGGGCAGGTTGCCCATGGCATACTCGATGTCTGCCGAGTGGGCAGCACCATTGAAAACCTCCGACGAGGGAGCGGCAGTCACCTTGTCGTCATTCTTTTGTACGCCGCCAGCCAGTCCGGCAACCATACCCTGCTCGCGCATGGCGGGACGCGGATGGGCGTAGTAGTAGCGGTAGACGGGTTGGCCGGAGGTCTTGGCATGCAGGTAGCCGAACAGCCAGGTGCCATAGGCAATAAACTGGTCGGAAGCGAAGTCTACGCCAGGCTTTCCCATTACGTCGCCGTCTTTCTCGATGCCGTACATGCGCATCACCTCCTGTGCCTTGTCGCCGTAGAGTTGATCGAAAGCGGGACGTATGCCGTCGATGGTGGCTGGATTGCCGCGCAGGATGAATGGCGGGGTCATCTCCATGGAGTTGCGGCCGATGAGCAGCGGTACCTTGTGCTGATGGCCGTTGGCGTAAGCCTCGTCGGGACTTTCCGTGCAGAAGAGACCGTCGATGCAGAGCGGCGGTACGCCGTCATCGGCAGTCATGGCCAGCAGTTCGTCGGCAGTCATGGCCCTTGCCTGTCTGATATTCTTGATGCCGAGCTTCTTCAGCTTGTTCGCTCCCATCGTTTCGGCTTCCTTGAGCGTGAGACAGGGCCGTCCGCACTGTGCTCCCGATGAGGCCATGGCGCGGGCTATCATGCCGCGTGTGAGAGGAGATGTGAGTAGTACGCTCACCGACATTGATCCGGCCGACTCTCCTACGATGGTGATCTGCTTCGGGTCGCCGCCGAAGGCTGCGATATTTTCATACACCCATTTTATGGCAGCGGCCTGGTCCATGTAGCCATAGTTGCCGGACCCTTTGTAAGAAGTCTCTTTCGACAGTTCGGGATGCGAGAGAAAACCGAAGATGCCCTCGCGGTAGTTGGCCGTCACCGCTACGATACCGTGACGGGCCATCGATGCGCCGGTGTAGCGCGGTTCGCTGCCCGATCCGGCGATAAGTCCGCCGCCGTTGAAGTAGATGACCACTGGCAATGCCTCGTGCATGGTCTTTGACGGTGTCCAAACGTTGAGATAGAGACAGTCCTCGCTCTTTTTCTTGGCCATGAAGTTCATGTCTCCGAAGGGATTGCCCTGCATTGGGTCGTCGCCAAACTCCTTTGCATCGCGTACCCCCTGCCACGGCGTGACGGGTTGAGGGGCGCGCCAGCGGTTGTCGTCTACGGGCGGTGCGGCGAAGGGAATGCCCTTGAATACGGCAATCCCCGACTCGCTTGTGCCCTCAAGCACACCATATCGGGTGACGGCTCTTGGTGCCGTCTGTGCAGCGGCGATGACGGTTGTGAGTACCGCCGCGATGAACAAGATGAATTTTCTCATGTCGATATGTTTTTTTAGTTTTGTAGAATGTTCCGAAAAATCCAACATAGATGATTTCAGAGCACGCCTCTTGTCTTATTGTCTTTGTCTGCCCGATGTCCGGCTGCGTTCTATCTCGTCGATGTGCTGCATGACGTTGGCCGGCGGACGCTGGTTGTCAAGCTCCCGCTTCATGAAGTCCATATAGGGGGCCACGTGCTCGAAGTACTTCTTGTAGCCCTGGCAGAGGTAGTTCATGCCCGGATTGCCGTATTTGTCGGCCACGAACCGGTTTTTGGGACATTCGCCGTGGCAGGCAAACTCCCAGGGACATTGCAGGCACTCCAACGGCAGTGACTTGTGCTTGAGCCGGCTGAACTGCTGTTGCTGCTCGCCGTAGAGCATCTCGGTGATTGACTTCTCGCGGATGTTGCCGAGCCGGTATTCGGGAAAGACGAAATGGTCGCACGAGTAGACATCGCCGTTGAATTCCATCACTCCGGCGTGCCCGCACTCTTTGGCGTACACGCAGATACCGGGTGCAGCGCCTGCCCAGTTGGCCAGTGTGCAGTCGAAGATCTCTACAAAGGTCTGCGCAACATCGTGGCGTACCCACTCGTCGAAGATGGCGCACAGGAAGTCACCCCATTGCCCGGGCGTCACCGAGAAGTCGGCGAGCGGCGAGTCGGTAGGGTCGGTGAGGGTGGCGAGCCGTCGCCCGTCGTCGTGGCTTACCATGCGTTCCACGATGGGAGTGAACTGCAGGTAGCGGCATCCGTTCTCTTTGAAGAAATGGTAGAAGTCGAGCGGATAGTCGGCATTGAAATCGTTGACCACGGCCATGGCGTTCCACTCTACGCCGTGCTTCTTGAGCAGGCGGATGCCGTGCATCACCTTGCTCCATGACGGTGCGCCGGAGGCCGTGCGGCGGTATTCGTCGTGAAACTCCTGCGGGCCGTCGACCGATATACCCACGAGCCAGTTGTTCTCTTTGAAAAACTCACACCACTTGTCGGTGATCAGCGTGCCGTTGGTCTGTATGGTATTGGATATGTGCCGTCCCCGGGCATATTTCCGTTGCAGCTCCATCGCTTTCTGAAAGAACGACAGCGGCCGCATCATCGTCTCGCCGCCATGCCAGGTGAAGAGCACGTCGTTCATGGTCTGTGCCTCGATATACTCCTTGGTGAACCGCTCGAGCAGCTCTTCCGTAAGTATGCGTGTCGGCGTGTTCCGGTAGAGCTGCGACTTCTCCAGGTAGTAGCAGTATTTGCACCTTAGGTTGCACGATGCGCCTACGGGCTTGAGCATGACGTAGAGCGGACGTGAGAAGGGGGAGATTGTATCCATAATGTGTATTTATGCTTTGTATGCTTGAAGATTCTCTACATTCAGTCCAAAATGTTCTGTCAGGTATATGGCCTTCATCGTGAAACTGCTGTGAGATGTTACTTTGCCTTATTTCTCTTTTCTATTTCTTCCACCAATTTGCGGGCTCTTTCCATATATTCCTCTTCCACCGCTTGATTCTTCATCCCCTCTTCAAGGGCCTTCTCTACGGATTTCTTTTCTTCCAACGGGTTCTTCACCTTCTTGAGTTTTATTGTTCTAATTACATGATCCCCGATTTCTTGTGCTTCATCCCAATAGTGTATTGGGAATACTTCGTTGAAGTATGAAACAATATGGGAATCCTGTTGATACGTAACAAATTGTTTTTGAATCAACGTGTCCTTGTCAATATAGTTGGCAAAGTAGAGAATACAAGCGGGATAACCTCCAACGTCAATGCTGTCAATTTCACCAATCAAATCAACGTTGTCACCACTATTCATCCGTACCTCTATGGCAAATTCTTTAGCTTCTGCCATATCCTTCCACTCGATGGGAAAGAATGTTTTCACGAAATGAAACCTCACATAATTGCCCTTAGGATCATAAATGTCCACCTCATTCTTTTGTGCATCGAGTCCGTTCCAACCCGAAGAATCACAAATCCAGCCTTTCGGAATTTCAACGGAAAACAAATCGTTTTCGTAAACCACAGGATTTGTATCTTCGGTCGGTTGCCGGTCGCTTTTGGCGTTTGCGCATGCAAATATTTCTAACGCGAGGCACAAGATAAATATGTTTCTTAAACTGTTCATGTTGTTTTGTTGTTGTTTTTGTTATAGGCGTGTTCTAAAAATTCCACGCATTGTCAAATTCTATTTCGACGGGTATGCTCTTTGTGTCTTTTTGTTTTTATCCGGCATCTTTTTCGTCCTT
>CAVHOL010000100.1:0-7792 GCA_963637655.1 bacterium
TTTTCGTCCTTCTTCAGTCGCATAGCCCGCTATGCTCCTTCAGAAAGGCAGAAAATCTGCTCGGCTAAAATTCAAAAATCCATCAAAGACAATTTTTAGAACCCGCCTTTAAAGTGAAGCTTGCTCCAAAGATAGTGCTTTCTTTTGAAAATGCCGTCTTTCCCATTACTTTTTCGCTGAAAGTTTGGAAGATCGGTTATATTTTACTACGTTTGCAGAGCCTTTTATGGGTATTAATATAGGACATCATTGTGTATACCGGGATGACAAAGTACATCGTAGCCATAGACTCTTTCAAGGGATGCCTGACCTCGGCTGAGGCCGGAGAGACCGTTGCCGGTGTTCTCCGTCGCCTGCGGCCCAGGGCCGAAGTGGTGTGCCTGGAGGTATCTGACGGGGGAGAGGGTATGGCCGGCGCCTTCACGGCGGCCATGTGCGGAGAAACGGTCGAAGTGCCGGTGCACGATGCCATGATGCGCCCCGTCATTGCCCGCTATGGCCTGTGTCCCGGAGGGGTGGCCGTCATCGAGACTGCACAGGCTTGCGGCCTCACCCTCATCGCTCCTAAGGAGCGCAATCCGCTCGTCGCCACCACCTATGGGGTGGGGGAGATGCTGGCCGATGCCGTGGGGCGTGGATGCCGGAATTTTGTCATCGGACTTGGTGGCAGCGCCACGAGCGATGCCGGTATCGGCATGCTTCGCGCACTGGTCGACAAGTTGGCTCCCCAAGACACCTTCGACAGGGTCAGGGAGAAACTCTCCGGTTGCCGTTTTGTCCTTGCCAGTGACGTGCGCAATCCGCTCTGCGGGCCCGACGGCGCAGCCCGCACATTTGCTCCGCAGAAGGGTGCCACCCCCGACCATGTGGAGCGGCTCGAGCAGCGTGCCGTACGCTTTGCCGACCGCTCGGCCCGTCATTTCGGCTACGACCGCTCGGCGTGCCCCGGGGCTGGGGCTGCGGGAGGCCTGGGCTATGCCTTCATGCAGTATCTTGATGCCGAAAACCGGTCGGGTGCCGATCTGCTGTTGCAGACGCTGCACTTTGACAGCCTGCTCGACGGCTGCACCCGTGTATTCACGGGCGAAGGCCATGCCGACCGGCAGACGCTGATGGGCAAACTGCCGGAGCGTATATTGCAGTATGCCCGGCGGCGGCATGTCCCCGTGGCCCTGCTGGCCGGACGTGTCGACGGGGCCGGTTGTCTCAGCGATGCAGGATTTGCCGATGTGGTGTGCATCAACGGGCCGGGCCCTCTTCCGGCCGATGCCCTTCAGTCTGACGTGGCCCGCAGGCGGCTGTCTGAGGCCGTGGAGCACTGTCTCGAAAGGAAATAAATCCGGTTTTTATGAAATCCGGTCCCCAAAAATGAAAAGCCTATACCCTATTGTCCATTCTCATGGTCTTATGAAACATATGGTCTTATGAATCTTATGAAACGACGAAAAATCCTCACTTCCCTTCTTTTTCTTCTTGTTGTTGTACTTGTAGTCCTTGCCGCCGGCAGTTTCTATATGGTAGACTTTGCCCTGTCGAATGCCGACCGCGACCGCAGCACCAATGCCGGTTACGCTTCTGTCATGCGGGACTATCCCGAACTGCGTCCGTGGCTCGACAGTCTGCGTCACGAGGGCGCCGTCGGCGATACGACCATCGTCCTGCCTGGCGGAGAGCGCCAGTACGCGCTCTTTGCCCGCTCGCGTTCGGCGCACGGACGCACTGCCGTACTGGTGCACGGATACAAGGACCGTCTGGCCAATATGCTCCCTTACGCGCGCATATACAACAAGGTGTTGGGCTACAACATCCTCCTGCCCGACCTCCATGGCCACGGCCACAGCGACGGCGACGATATCCGTATGGGGTGGAAAGACCGTCTCGACGTGATGCGCTGGATAGACCTCGTGCCGCAGATGTTCTGCTCCGCTGCCGATACGGCACGCATCGTCGTGCACGGCGTATCGATGGGCGCAGCCACGACGATGTGTGTGTCGGGCGAGAAAACGTCCGGTGCGGTGCGCTGCTTTGTGGAGGACTGCGGCTATACCAGCGTCTGGGACGAGTTTCGGGGCGAGCTGCGCAACCAGTTTTCTCTTCCCGCCTTCCCCCTGCTCTATACCAGCGATGCGCTGTGCCGTGTGCGGTACGGATGGACATTCGGCGAGGCCTCGCCGCTGCACCAGGTGGCCAAGTGCCGCAAGCCAATGCTCTTCATCCACGGCAGTGCCGATGATTTTGTGCCTACGGCAATGGTGCATCCGCTCTATGCTGCCAAGCCCGGACAAAAGGCGCTGTGGATAGCGCCGGGCAGCGCGCATGCCCGCTCGTACATGGACCATCGCGACGAGTACACGGCACGGGTGACGCAGTTTGTCGGCCGCTATATGCACTGACCGTATCTGTGCCATTTTGTCCTCCGCGAGCGACAGGATGGCACGGTTTTCTCCTGTGGTACGTATGTTGCAGTATACCCGGTGAAGGCCGCGGAAAGGCGGTCTCACAAGAAAAGAAAACAATAAAGAAAAATAATCAAATTAGGAGGAAACATCTTATGGATACAACGTATAGAAACACATGGCTGCCTGAGGAGTTCAACGATTTCTTCGACTATGTAGGCCTGTCCAAGGGCCGCACCACTTCGCCCGCTATCAATGTGAAGGAAACGCTCGGAAAATATATCGTGGAACTGGCCGCTCCGGGTATGAAGAAGGAAAATTTCACCGTGCATGTCAATGATGAGGGCAACCTCGTCATCAAGATGGAAAACCACCGCGATGCATCGGCCCAGAAAGTACCTGTACACTACCTGCGCCGCGACTTTTCCTACGCCGACTTCGAGCAGACGCTCATCCTGCCCGACGATGTCGACCGCGAAAAGATCGCTGCAAGCGTAGCCGACGGTGTGCTCACGGTAGACTTGCCCAAGGTCAACCGCGAAGAGAACAAGGTCTGCCGGCAGATACATATCGGATAAGATTCAGAAAACAAAAAATACCGCCCCTAAACGCTTTGCGTAGTTACTGCAGACAAGATAATTAATGGTTAATAGATGGTGAATGCCATTCCGCGTGCAAGCCTTTGCATCCGGAATGGCATTTTTTTTGTACCTTCGTCCGCAGGATCATCCTGCCCGGATTTGTACAAAGGCCTTGTACGGTCGCTACAAAGGCTTTGTACTGTTGCTACAAGGCCCTTGTACTGTTGCTACAAGGCCCTTGTACTGTCGCTACAAGGCCTTTGCACTGTCGCTACAAGGCCCTTGTACAAAAACGGGAAAGGAACAAACGGATAGAAAGAATGACAGAAAACGGTAAAATGGCCTCCCGCGGGCGTCTGGTCTTCTCCGGCGACGTGGTGCGCGATACGGAAAAGGCAGTCACTGCGCGTGCGTATGACCGCCTGTTTGTGCTTGTCGACAAGAACACGCTGAAGCACTGCTGGCCTGTGCTGCAGCAGTCGGACGTATTGCGCAGCGCCCACCTCGTGACCGTCGGCTGCGGCGACGTGTGCAAGACCCTCGATACGGTCGTGCAGGTATGGAGGGCGCTTGGGGAGCATGGGGCGACGCGCCGCTCGTGCATGGTCTGTCTCGGTGGGGGCATGGTGACCGATCTCGGGGGATTTGCCGCTTCCACGTTCAAGCGCGGCATCGATTTCATCAATGTGCCGACCACGCTCCTTGCCCAGGTCGATGCGTCGGTCGGAGGGAAGACGGGCTTCAATTTCGGCGGACTGAAAAACGAGATCGGCCTCTTCTCCGAAAGCCGCTGCGTGATCGTCAGCACGCAGTTTCTGACTACGCTCGGCCGTACAGACCTGCTTTCCGGCTATGCGGAAATGCTGAAGCATGCCCTCATCAGCGGTCCGGCGGCGTGGCGCGAGCTGGCCGCATTTGACATTCTGCACCCCGACTGGACGCATCTGCAGCACATGGTCGCCGCATCTGTGGCGGTCAAGGAGCGTATCGTGGCCGAAGACCCTACGGAGCATGGACTGCGCCGCGCGCTCAACCTCGGCCATACCGCCGGCCACGCTTTCGAGTCGTGGTCCATAGCCCAGGGACAGCCTATACCTCACGGTTATGCGGTGGCCTACGGACTGGTGTGCGAGCTTTATCTGAGCTGCGTCAAGGCAGGACTGCCCGTGGAGCGTCTGCGCCAGGTGGCCGCTTTTGTGCGTGAGCACTACGGACGCATCGCCTTCACCTGCGATGACTATCCGGACCTTCTGCGGCTCATGCGCCATGACAAGAAAAACACGGCCGGCAACATCAACTTCACGCTTCTCGCCGATTTCGGTGACGTGCGTATCGACCAGACGGCGACGGAAAAGGAAATCACCGAGGCCCTCGACTTCTACCGTGATGGTCAGTGATGTCTAACTTTGTAGTAGGTATGGTGAGACACCGCACCTACTGGCATATCCGTCCGTGCAATCGTTTTTTTTTGTAGATGGCCGCTTGTCTGTTTCGAAAAAATATCGTAGCTTTACACGCATCTTAGTAGAAATGCCCATATACGCAATCTGTATGAGAAAGACATTGCTGATATCCCTGCTGCTCTGCTCCGCTCTCTTGGCCGGTGCACAGACCACGCGTACCAAGGAAACGCAGCGCGACCGCTACGGGCGCGTCACCGGAACGGCCGAAACAACGGTCAGACCGGACGGCCGCCGCACGACGGTCTATCGTGACCGCTATGGAAGCATCACCGGACGGTCGGAGACCCGCACCAGCCGGTCGGGGGAGGAAAAGACCACCTACCGCGACCGCTACGGCGCGACTACCGGCTCGAGCACGACCAGCACCAGCCGTTCGGGAGAGACAAAGACGACCTACCGTGACCGCTATGGCGCGACCACTGGCTCGAGCACGACCCGTACCAGCCGGTCGGGAGAGACAAAGACAACCTACCGCGACCGCTACGGTGCGACCACCGGAACGGGAACGACCCGCACCAACCGGTCGGGAGAGGCAAAGACCACCTACCGCGACCGCTACGGCAACAACAAAGGTACAAGAACGTCAAGATGAAACACAACGAATACAGACCCGGCACAAGACTGGGCGAAGACAGTGAGTACAGACGCGACGAGCTCGTCAGAAAGATAGAGCGGGCCGTGGAGCAGATGTCGCTGGCCGAACTGGAGGCCGTCGTCTATGACATGTTTACCAAGGGGTATCTGGATGACTGTTAGGGGGCGATTTGGCTACTCACTTCAAAAAAAAGTATACCTGGAATACACCGCAAATTTTCGCCTCTGGGGAGGGTGTTCAAAATAAACATTTTTTACGAGATCGTTTTTGTCCACCTTAAATATTCTAGTTCGTTGATATATAAAGCTTCTCGGTAGACTCTTACAGCCATTTCATGTCGTATTTTTGTCTTGGCCGAAATCGTATTTTGCACACTCAGCCCCGTAGGGGCGGCATAGTAAAGCGTAGGGTTTCTTGCTGACGCAAGCGACAAAGTCGAGCGGCCCCTACGTTTTAAGGTTGTGTTTTGACCATTGCCCCTATAGGGGCGCGCATAATTAAATTGATTACGGATGAATTATGCGCCCCCTACAGGGGCAACGTTTGAGGACAAACGTCAGAGATAGGGCCGAGGCCCTATCCTATACTATGTCGCCCCTACGGGGCTGGGAGTACCATAATTCAAAACAGAACATTTAGAGTAAGACAATTTCTGAACTGTCCTGGAAAATTATAACTCGTTTACTACGAGATTCTTCGATGTATTCTTATTGGCATTTAATACTGTATTTTCAGACTCGTAAAGTTTGTTTTGAATACCCTACCCTTCGGGACGTTTCTCTAAGCATGATTCCTAAATCCGAAACTTCAGTATAGAACCATCCTGAACAGAGCGCTCATGATTTTTTCGCCTCCTCAAACTTCGCCTTCATCGTCGGATTCTTGTAGGTGAGCTTGCGGATGGTCAGGTCGTCCGTATCCTGGTTGGCCAGGCGAAGGTTGTTTTCTGAACCTACCAGTTCGTCCCTTACCTTCTGCAGTTTGGCGATGGTCGCGTCGATGTCCTTGATGGCTGCCTGGAACTTGGTGGAGGCCAGCTGGTAGTGGCGGCCGAACTTGCTCTTGAAGTCCTCGATCTTGGCCTCGAAGTTGGTCACGTCCACCTCCTTGTTCTGTGCCTGGATGAGCTGCTTCTTGTACTCCAGACTCTTTCTTGAAGCCTGCACCAGCAAGTTGATGAAGGGTACGAAGAACTGGGGACGGATGACGTACATCTTCGGATAGAGGTGGCTCTTGTTTACGATGCCGTTGTTGTAGAGGTCATTGTCGGTCTCCAGCAGGCTCACCAGCACGGCAAACTCGCAGTTTTTCTTGCGGCGGTCCTCGTCGAGCTTCTTCAGGAAGTCGTCGTTCTTGTGCTTGGTGGCCGTGGTGTCCATCTCGTTTTTCATCTCGAACATGATGGAGATGTATTCGGTGCCGTCTTCCGAGTCGCGGAAGATGAAGTCGCCCTTCGTGCCGTCGGTGGCGTCGTTGTCCTTGTCGAAGTAGGCATTGGGCATCATCGGGCGGATGTACTGCTCAAACTCGATGCTGCAATGCTGTTCGAGCGTCTCGCCCACCATCTTGGTTGACATGCGGGTCTTCAGGTCCTTGTAGTAGTCGACCTGCTCCTGCTTCATGCGCAGCTCGTCCTCATGGCGTCTTATCAAGGCTGACTCGTGGATCTTCGCCTCGCGCTTCTCCAGCTCGAGGGTTGTGCGCAGCTGGCTCAGTTCCGTTTCCTTGGCCTGCACGCTCTGCTGGGCCTTGTTGCGCTCCTCCATCACGGCCAGCTGGAGCTTGTCGCTGCTTTGTGCTATGGTGGCGTTCAGTTGCGCTATGGTCTGGTCTTTCTCGGCAAGGGCCAGGGTCAGTTCGCTCTTCTTCTGGTTCTCGATGGTCTGCAGCTGCATCTTCAGGCGCTCTATCTCGGCGTTCAGCTCGCCCCTTACGCGTGCGACCTGTCCTTCGCTTTCCACCTTCATCTGCTCGATGGCGGCGTCCTTCTCGCCCAGCTGTAGGTCTTTCTTGGAGAGCTGTGTCTGGAAACGCTGCTCGCTCTTGGCTGCCTGCAGCTTTTGCTCGGCCGACAGATGCTTCTTCATCTCGTCGACGCGCAGCTTGACCTCGGCGTCAAACTCGGCGTTCTTCACCTGGGAGACTATGGAGGCATAGTCGGCTTCGTCTACTTGAAATACGTTTCCGCATTTCGGGCATTTGAGTTCCTTCATATCTGGCTAAATCTTCTGATGTCGTGCGGGGAGGGGTTTGCCGCACCTGTTGTCGTTTTCGTTCTCTAAACCAAAAAAGCCATTGTCTGTGGACAATGGCTTTTTGATGGGTGAAGCAAATGCTTGCTGATTAGCGGCGGAGGCCAAGAGCCTTGACGATGGCGCGATAGCGGTTGACGTCGCGGTCGTAAAGGTAATCAAGCAAAGCACGGCGTTTTCCTACCAGCTTGGTCAGTGAACGTGCGGTAGTATGATCTTTACGGTTCTGCTTCAGGTGCTCCGTCAGGTGGGAAATACGGTATGAGAACAATGCTATCTGGCTCTCTGCGGAACCGGTATCAGTGTTAGACTTTCCGTACTGTCCAAAGATCTCTTCTTTTTTTGCTTTGTCTAAGTACATAGAACTTTTTTGAATTGATAATTGATAATTGTTGGTGGTTGTTTGAAAACAAAAGTCGAACCCCGAGGGATTCGACTCTGTTGACTAACAGTCGGGATGACAAGACTCGAACTTGCGACCTCACGCCCCCCAGACGCGTGCGCT
>CAVHOL010000101.1:0-7779 GCA_963637655.1 bacterium
AATAGAACAGATTCGGCAGAACAACGACATGATATTGTTGGAGGGCGACTTGATTATCATCAAGTTGCGTTTGCCCGACAAAAAGCAACATCTTTCTAGAAAGGATGGCTTCCGCTTGATTTATTTGGTTTCGAAGACAGCGGAGGTGGTAGTCTTCTTGGACATTTATCCTAAGAACGGTCCTCTTCAGCAACTGGATATAGAAGACGACGAACTGAAGACCCTGGTGAGGCAATTCATTGACGAAGCCCAGTCGGGGGTATTGGAAGACTATCTGATATGATGTCATAGATTCAGCTTCGGAAAACAGAAAGTTTTCCTAACACGAAACAATGTTCGGTGGCCGAAGGGAAAGTCAATTACTCTTCGAGAGTATGTTCCGTTAGGACAAGAATTAAGACTCTTTGTTTACAAACTCACCTACATCCATAACTCCGTCTCCGAGAGTATGTTCCATTAGAACAAGAATTAAGACTTGCAAGAAACGGTTGCTACTGAAGAAACTATGATGCCTATCCGCAAGGGCAACGCAAAGAGGCATTGCATCTCCCAGCCCTGCAGGGGCGTAACGTTCCCAGCCCAGGGTAAACGGAGCGGCGGCAGCCGCGGAGCGCCACCCTGGGTCTCATGCGGTGGGGAGGACGAGTGGCCTGAAGGGTCACCACAAAAAAGCGACCTTGGTAAAACGGTGTGGCGTTATTGTTCGCAAAATGTTATTGGTGACAACAGTGCTTGTTGTGCTGACCCTGTAGGCCAGCCTTGCATGACATCATCTTTACCCAGGGTGGCGTCCGTCGCTTCGCGCCGTCCTTACCCTGGGCTGGGATTGTCGCGCCCCTGCAGGGCTGGGGTATGTTGCTTTTCGTCATGTACGGCATAGAGGACAATAAGTGAAACAAATGATTTCAGCCCGTAGATTGGGGGAATGTAGTATGTGCGGTGTCTCACCGCACTGTAAGGAAGAAGCGCGGGGTGTTGCCGGTGTCAGGTGGTTTGTGCGTTCCTGTTGCTGTGCGGTGGGACACCGCACCTACTACAGATAATCTGTCATCGCCGGCCGTTGAGATAGGATGGGGATTGTCAGCGAAACGTTATTGGTGAAATGTTGCTTGTTGTGCTGACTCTGTAGGCCAGCTTTGCATGACATGATTTTTACCCAGGGTGGCGTCCGTCGCTTCGCGCCGTCCTTACCCTGGGCTGGGATTGTCACGCCCCTGCAGGGCTGGGGTATGTTGCTTCTCGTCATGTACGACATAGAGGACAATAAGTGAAACAAATGATTTCAACCTGTAGATTGGGGGAAATGTAGTAGGTGCGGTGTCTCACCGCACAGTAAGGAAGAAGCGCGGGCTTTTGCCGGTGTCAGGTGGTTTGTGTATTCTTGTTGCTGTGCGGTGTCTCACCGCACAGCAAGGAAGAAATGCGGGTCTTGTCGGTCGATAAACAGTTTGTGCGTTCCTGTTGCTGTGCGGTGGGACACCGCACCTACTACGGCCAATCTGTCATTGCCGGACGTTGAGGCAGAAAGGGGATTCTTTTTCCATAGTGCCTTCTTTGTTCTATTGACGGCTTTTCTTGGATAACTTGTCAGAATCACAAAAAACGGGTTTTGGTCAGTTATCCATGTCTTTTGTGTACGGTTGATGGTATGTTTGCAAAGTCTTGTTTGCCGACAAGGTGAGGACGAAAATGAATTGCCCCTGTAGGTGGCGCATAATTCATCCATATTCAATTTAATTATGCGCCCCCCTACAGGGGCAACGTTAGCGCGAACCATATGAGATAGGGCCGCGCTCGACTTTGTCGCTTGCCTAAGCAAGAGCCCTATCCTATATTATGTCGTCCCTACGGGACTTGTCCTCCTCACTGTGCGGTGGGACAACGCACCTACTAAAAAATGCGGATTTCGAACACCCTACCCTACGGGGCTGGGTGTCAGTGCGGCATTCTTTCGCCAATTCCTACACGTAAGTCTCGAGGAACTTGAGCGTGCCGTTGACCTTGAGCTCCTTGGTGGTGGCGGGCACGAGGATGGACTCGCCGGCGCGGAGGCTGATCTCGTTGCCCTCGTTGTCGGTGATGGTGCCTTCGCCGCCGACACCGATGAGGATGACGAAACTGTCAAGGTCGGAGTAGTCGATGGTCATCGGTTCGGTGAGGTCGTAGACAGCGGTGCAGAAGTAGGGGCACTGCACGAGCGACACGCCGGTGTTCTTGACGGGGGTATACTCGGTGCGGTAGTTGCTTTCCACGGTGTAGTTGATGCTCTCGGCAGCCTCCTTGGTGTGGAGCTGGCGGTAGTTGCCGTTCTTGTCCTTGCGCTTGAAGTCGTAGATGCGGTAGGTCACGTCGCTGGTCTGCTGTATCTCGGCCAGGAAGCAGCCGGTGCCGATGGCGTGTATGCGGCCGGCGGGCAGGAAGAAGCAGTCGCCCTCCTTGACCTCATAGCGCGTGATGGCGTCGACGATGGTGTCGTCGGCTACCATCTGGGTGTACTCCTCGGGGGTGATCTTCTGCTTGAGGCCGCAGAGCAGGGTGGCGTTGGGGTCAGACTCCATGAGGTACCACATCTCGGTCTTGCCGCGCTCCTTGCCCTGGCGGTGGGCTATCTCGTCGGTGGGGTGCACCTGTATGGAGAGATCCTGCTGGGCGTCGATGAACTTGATGAGGAGGGGAAACTCGTCGCCGAAGCGCTTGTAGTTGTCCTTGCCCACAAGCTGGTCCTTGAGCTCGGCTACCAGCTGGTTGAGGCTCTTGCCCTTGTGCTCGCCCTCGCTGACGAGGGTCTCGTTGCCGGGCACGCCGGATATCTCCCAGCTTTCGCCGACATTGTCCTGCTGTACGTCAAGGTGCTTGAACGGGATAATCTTTGATCCGCCCCAAAGTGTGGACTTCAGGAGCGCGTTGAATTTGAGTGGTTTCATAGTTGTATACGTTTTGGTATGTTTTTTCTTCTTTTCAGTAGCGGGACGCCTTGCCTTGCACTGTCAGTTTTCCTCCCAGAAGGAGGGGGTGAAGATGACCAGCACGCTGAATATCTCGAGACGGCCGACGAGCATCAGTATCGAGCAGATCCACTTGGCGAAGTCGGGCAGTACCGACCATGACATCGTGGGGCCGATCTCCAGACCGAGTGTAGGGCCGACATTGCCCAGGCAGCTCAGCGTGATGGTGATGGCGTTGGTATTGTCGATGCCCGATGCGATCATCACAAACGAGCAGATGAGGCAGAGTATGAGGTAGACCGAGAGGTAGGCCAGCAGGGTGACGCGCTTGCTGCCCGGCACGTTGACCCCGTCGATGCGCATGGGCAGCACGGCGTTGGGGTGGAGGATCTGCCGAAACTCGTTCTTGATCACCTTGAGCAGCATTACTCCGCGGATGCACTTCAGACCGCCGCTCGTGGAACCCGAGCAGGCGCCGAAGAACATGCAGACGGCCAGGATCACCCAGGTGACGTGCGGCCACTGTCCGGCATCGTCGCAGACAAAGCCCGTGGTGGTGAGGAATGACACGACATGGAACACGCCTGTGCGGAAAGCCTGCTCCAGTCCGTAGTGGTTGCGCCACACCAGTTCGATCATGATGAACACTGTCGCGGCGGCGACCAGCCAGAAGTAGAAGCGGAACTCGCTGTTGGCCAGCAGCGTCTTCACCCGGCGGCGGGTGGCCGTGACGTAGAGCAGCGTGAAGTTGACGCCCGACACGAAACAGAAGAAGGTGAGCACGTACTGTATCAGCGGCGACAGTCCCATCGTGCTGCTGGTGGTGGAAAATCCTCCGGTGGCGGCCGAGGCCATGGAGTAGTTGACGCTGTCGAATACGCCCAAGCCCGCCAGATAGAGGCAGGCGGCGCAGGCTATGGTGATGATGATGTAGACAATCCAGATCCACTTGGCGCTCATGCTTAGCCGGGGGTGCAGTTTGGTCTTGATCGGGCCGGTGACCTCGGCGGAGAACACCTTGACCGATCCGCCGACCAGCGAGGGCAGCAGGGCGATGGTGAAGAAGACGATGCCCAGTCCGCCGATCCACTGCATGAGCGAGCGCCAGAACAGCAGGCCGTGGGGCACGGCACTGAGGTCGTCGATGACGGTCGCTCCGGTCGTGGTAAATCCCGACATGGTCTCGAAGAAGGCATCGGTGAAGTCGGTCAGGTAGCCGCTGATGATGAACGGCAGCGTGCCGAACAGACTGAATATCACCCAGGTGAGCGACACCACCAGATAGGCGTCGCGGCGGGAGAGCGTATTGTCGTTGTCGAGTCCCAGCAGGCGGAGCACAAAGCCGCCGAAGGCCGTGATGAGGACGGTGAAGAGAAAGGCCACCGTGTCGTCTTCGCGGTAGTAGACGGCCACCGCAAGACAGAGGGAGAGGAGCGCGGCTTCGATGAAAAGCAGCGACCCGAGAATTTTGTATATGACTTTCCAGTTGATCATAAGAACAGTTTTTCGACGTTCTTCATGTTCAACTTATGGCAGAACACGACCACCGTGTCGCCGGCCTGTATCTGTGTGCGTCCGGAGACGAGTATGCCCTTTCCGTCGCGCACGAGTCCGCCGATGGTCATGCCCTTGGGCAGACCCAGTTCGGCAACGGGTTTTCGCGTGACGCGCGACCCCTCTACGGGTATGAATTCGGCCACGTCGGCATTGGCGGTCGTCAGGAAACGCACGTTGTGCACGTTGGCGTCGAGCATGAGCTGGTAGATGTGGCTGGCGGCGATCACCTTCTTGTTGATGATCGTGCCGATGTCGAGGCTGGCGGCCATGCTCACATAGTCTACGTTCTCGACCATGGCCACGGTCTTGCGCACGCCGAGCCGCTTGGCGGTAAGGCAGGCGAGGATGTTGGTCTCGGCATTGCCGGTGAGCGCGACAAAGGCCTGCGTGTTCTTGACGCCTTCCTCGATGAGAAGCGACAGGTCGCGGCCGTCGCCGTTGATGACCAGGGCGTGTGAGTTGTCGAGCAGGTCGTTGAGGCGCTCGCAGCGGGCCTCGTCGGTCTCGATGATCTTCACGTTCATGTATTCGGGCATGGTCTTCACGGCTCTCACGGCCGTGGCGCCGCCGCCCATGATCATGACGTTGCGCACGTCGACGTAGTGTTCCTTGCCGACGATCTGTCGGACGTAGGGTATGTACTGCCGTGTGGTCATGAAGTAGGCCATGTCGTAGAGGCGCAGTACGTCGTTGCCGCCGGGGATGATGGTCTCGCCGTTGCGCTTGACGGCCACGATATGGTAGGGGTCGTCGGGTCCGCAAAGGTCGCGGAGCGGCTTGTCGAGTATCTCGCACTGCTCGCGCAGCTTGATGCCCAGCATGACGAGCGCGCCGTTGTGTACGTCCCAGCGTTGCCGCACCCACGACATCTTCAGGCCGTTGTTGATGTCCTTGGCGGCCAGCATCTCGGGGTAGATGAGCCGGTCGATGCCCATGCCGGCAAAAAACTCCTGCGAGGCGGGGTCGATATACTCGGCATTGTCGATCTTGGCGACCGTCTTGCGGGCGCCGAGCGCCTTGGCCAGCACGCAGGCCGTCATGTTGAGGTTCTCGTCGGGCGTGACCGAGATGAAGAGGTCGGCGTGCTCGCAGCCGGCCTCGCGCAGGGCCTTGATGCTCGTGGCCGAGGCCTGGAGCGTGAGGATGTCGAGGCTGGGGTCGATACGCGCGATGCGCTCGCCGTCAGCGTCGATGAGCGTGATGTCCTCATGGTCGCGGGAAAGCAGCCGTGCCAGATGCGTACCGATGGCGTATGCGCCGGATATGATGATTTTCATTGTCGCAATATAAGAAATGTGGGGTAGGGGACTGTCACCCCACGATGGCCTTTCTGATGCTGTCTGCGTCGAGCCCGACGATATGGCGCAGTTCGGCGACGGTGCCGTGCTCCACAAAGTTGTCGGGCAGTCCCAGACGTGTCACTGCGGTATGGCAGCCGTGGTCGCTCAGCCACTCGAGCACGGCAGACCCCATGCCGCCGGCCAGTGCGCCGTCTTCCACGGTCACGATGCGGGGATAGCGGCCGGCCACCTCCTGCAGAAGGGCGGTGTCGAGCGGTTTGGCGAAGCGCATGTCGTAGTGTCCGACGCTGAGCGCGGAGTCTTCCTCCCCGAGCGTGCGGATGACCTGCTCGACGTCGTTGCCCAGCGGTCCGTAGCTCAGCACGGCCACGTCGCGGCCTTCGCGGAGACAGCGTCCGCGTCCTACGGGGATCTCCTCAAACGGGCATTGCCAGTCGGCGAGCACGCCCCGTCCGCGGGGATAGCGGATGACAAAGGTGCCGTGGCCGGGCAGCTGGGCCGTGTACATGAGGCGGCGCAGCTCATGCTCGTCCATTGGGGAGGCCAGCGTGAGATTGGGCACGGTGCGCAGCGCGGCGATATCGAAGGCGCCGTGGTGCGTGGGTCCGTCCTCGCCGACCAGTCCGGCCCGGTCGAGACAGATGACGACAGGGAGCGACAGCAGGGCGGCATCGTGTATGATATTGTCGTAGGCGCGCTGCGCAAACGAACTGTAGATATTGCAGAAGGGTACAAGGCCGTCCTTGGCCATGCCGCAGGAGAAGGTCACGGCGTGGCCTTCGGCGATGCCGACGTCGAACACGCGGTCGGGCATGGCCTTCATCATGATGTTCATGGAGCAGCCGGTGGGCATGGCCGGTGTCACGCCTACGATGCGGTCGTTGGCGCGGGCCAGCTCGAGCAGGGTGTTGCCGAACACGTCCTGGTACTTGGCGGGCTGTCCGTCGCAGCCGTCGCCGAGACGCTCTCCGGTGGCGGCGTCAAAGCGGCCCGGAGCGTGCCATATGGTGGCCGACTTCTCGGCGGGCTCGTATCCCTTGCCCTTGGTGGTGTGCAGGTGGAGCAGTTTGGGGCCGCGCATGTCTTTGATCTGGCGCAGCACGCGTACCACCTCACCCACGTCGTTGCCGTCGAACGGGCCGAAGTAGCGGATGTTCATGCCCTCAAACACGTTCTGCTGGTGGCTGAGGGCAGACTTCAGGGCATTGTTGAGCCGGATCAGTCCCTTGCGGCGGTCGTCATTGAGATAGCCGCGCTCGTGCAGCCACTGCGACAGACGGTAACGCAGACGGTTGTAGGTGGCATTGGTGTCGAGGTTGAGGAGGTATTTCTCCATGCCGCCGACGGCACGGTCGATGCTCATGTTGTTGTCGTTGAGCACGATGAGCAGGTCGTTGGGGGAGGAGGACACGTTGTTGAGCCCTTCGAAGGCCAGTCCGCCGCTCATGGCGCCGTCGCCGATGACGGCCACGACGTGGCGGCGGTCATGCCCTGTGCGGCGTGCGGCGATGGCCATGCCGAGGGCGGCAGAGATGGAGTTGGAGGCGTGGCCGCAGGCGAACGTGTCGTACTCGCTCTCAAGGGGCGACGGAAAGGGACGCACGCCGTGCAGCTTGCGGTTGGTGCAGAAGGTCTCGCGGCGGCCGGTGAGTATCTTGTGGCCGTAGGCCTGGTGGCCGACATCCCATACGATGCGGTCGTCGGGAGTGTCAAACACATAGTGCAGGGCGACTGTCAGCTCGACCACGCCGAGCGAAGAGGCGAGATGGCCGGGGTTGACCGACAGTTCCTCTACTATATCGTGGCGCAATTCGCTGCATACCTCCGGCAGCTGTGCGACGTCTAGCCGCCGCAGGTCGGCCGGGTATGCGATCTGGCTGAGCAGTCCGTAACGGTTGTTTTCCTTCTGCATGTTCTTATGGGGCGTGTTCTAAAAATTCCACGCATTATCAAATTCTATTTTGACGGGTATGCTC
>CAVHOL010000102.1:0-7529 GCA_963637655.1 bacterium
GCTTCGCGCCGTCCTTACCCTGGGCTGGGACCGTTACGCCCCTGCAGGGCTGGGAGATGTACCGTCTTCTTGCGGTATGCCCCTACGGGGCTTGGTGTGTGCAAGACGGGGATTTCTGTCTCGTCCGAAACGCCTGTTTGGAAAATTCCATGAACGTGTGCGGCGCGGAAAGCCGGAAGAAAAAGAAAAGGACCGACTTCACAGCCGGTCCGTATTCTCTTTTTATACAATAACATTATGAATTTCAAATAGTGGCTACTTTACGTCTTTTGTGTGGTTTTCGCTTACGTATGGGAAAGATATTTCGGGGTGTCTTAATATTGTGCGCGTGTGCGCATGTGCAATAACAGATAATGGAGGGGTGCGGTGTCAGAGGCTGGGCTTGACGGCTTCCACCCAGGCGTCGATGCGCTCTTCGGTCTTGTCGCTCTCGTTGACGTCGTCGAGCGCGAGGCCCACGAACTGTCCGTCGACCACGGCTTCGGAGTCGTCGTAGGTGTAGGCGGAAGCGTCGACTGTGCCGACGAATGTGGCGCCCTTGTCCTGGAGGGCGTTGTATATCTCGCCCATGCCGCCGCAGAAGGTGTCGCAGTACGACTCGCAGTCGCCGCAGCCGAAGAGGGCGACGGTCTTGCCGGAGAGGTCGGCGTCCTTGAGCAGGTCGAGCGCGTCGTACCAGTCGTCCTGCACTTCGCCTGCGCCCCATGTGGAGGTGCCGAGGATAAGGTTGTCGGCTTCGGCCACCATGTCGGCGGTGATGTCGGCTACGTTGACGGCCTCAATGCCGAGCTTGCCGGCGATGGTCTTGGCGATGGTCTCGCAGGTTCCGGTGGAGGAACCGTATGCTAACAGAGTCTTCTTCATATCTTTTTTGTTGTCTCTTGGTGTATGGTTGTTTGTTGAAACGTGGTCTGCGGCGGGCGCCGGGGCACTGCGGGGTGCGTCCGGCGGCGGTCGTATTGACGATTGCAAAGGTAGGCCATCCTGCAAAGGCCTGCAATACCTAAAAGTTGGGATTTTCCCCCGCACCGACCCCGGCGGCTTGACATAGGTCAATATATGTGGCTATTCTGTGAAAAAAACATGACAATTGTTTGTGTGTACGCACACAAACGCCTAACTTTGCAGCGTGTTCGAGAGAATACAATGTTTTTTCATTAGGTTAGTAGTTTGATAGATTTTAAGGTAAAGATTATGTTATTAGATTTTGAAACAAACGTAATGTTGGTAGGTGTCACATTGGTGACCATTCTCAGTATTATTGCTTTGGTGAATACCAACATTCAATAACATTATTCTTTGGGAGGCCGGTGCGAGCGATTCGTGTCGTCCTTTTTTTTGTCCCTGCGCGAAAGACTTTTTCCTCCTGTTTTTGCGGCGAATTGCGTTTCATTTTGCAGCGTGTTGCGCCCCGTTATTTAAAAAAGTGGGGAAAACCTGCTCTCCATACGAAAGATTAGGCTAATTTTGCAGTTCAGTGCGGCTTTCCGCACTGCAGTCACCGCCGGTCACGCCGGAGAAGCGCGTCACCAGACGAGGGCCCGGGGGCGACAAAACGGAAACCATCCGAAGAATGACAATCCATGGCAGCGGCCGAAAGCCGCCGCCCAAACATAACGACAATGAGCATAACAAGCATAGCCGCGAAGTTCTTCCTTCCCCGGCAGCGTGCCCTCGAGCGGCACATCAGCGGAGGCGAAGAGCTGCAGCGCCAGGTGCTGCATCACCTGCTCGGCCGCGCCGCCGGCACAGAGTACGGCCGCACCCACGCCTTCACCGCCATATCGTCGTACGACGACTTCGTGCGCCAGGTGCCCGTCAACACCTACGAGGAACTCAAGGACGACATCGACCGCATGCGCCACGGCGAGACCAACGTGCTGTGGCCCGGACAGGTGAGATGGTACGCCAAGTCGTCGGGCACCACCAACGACAAGAGCAAGTTCATCCCCGTATCCTCCGAGGGACTCCACCGCATACACTACCGGGGCGGGGCCGACACCGTAGCCCTGTACCTGAGAAACAACCCCCGCAGCCGCATGTTCGACGGCAAGGGACTCATACTCGGCGGCAGCCACTCGCAGAACTACGACTTCTCGGGCAGCCTCGTGGGCGACCTGAGCGCCATACTCATCGAGAACATCAACCCGCTGGTCAACCTCGTGCGCGTGCCCTCGAAGCAGACCGCCCTGCTCTCCGACTTCGAGGTCAAGCGCGACCGCATAGCCCGCGAGACCCTGAAGGCCAACGTGACCAACATCTCCGGCGTGCCCTCGTGGATGATGAGCGTGCTCGTGCGCGTGCTCGAGCTCTCCGGCAAGGAGCACATCGAGGACGTATGGCCCAACCTTGAGGTATTCTTCCACGGCGGCATCGCCTTCACCCCCTACCGCCCCCAGTACGAGCGGCTCATCACCTCCGGCAAGATGCACTACATGGAGACCTACAACGCATCCGAAGGCTTCTTCGGACTCCAGAGCGACCCTGCCGACCCCGCCATGCTCCTCATGCTCGACTACGACGTGTTCTACGAGTTCCTCCCCATGGACGAGTACGGCAGCGAGCACCCCAACATCGTGCCCCTGTGGGGCGTGGAGACCGGACGCAACTACGCCATCATCATCTCCACCTCCTGCGGACTGTGGCGCTACATGATCGGCGACACCGTCATGTTCACCTCCCGCAACCCCTACAAGTTTGTCATCACCGGCCGCACCAAGTACTTCATCAACGCCTTCGGCGAAGAGCTCATACAGGACAACGCCGAGAAAGGCCTCGCCCGCGCCTGCGCCGAGACCGGAGCCGAGGTGCGCGAGTACACCGCCGCCCCCGTCTTCATGGACAGCCACGCCAAGTGCCGCCACCAGTGGGTCATCGAGTTCACCCGCGAGCCCGAAGACCTCGGCGCCTTCGCCGCCGCCCTCGACCGTGCCCTGCAGAGCCTCAACTCCGACTACGAGGCCAAGCGCTACCACGACATCACCCTCCAGCACCTCGAGGTGGTCAAGGCCCGCCCCGGACTCTTCGACGACTGGCTCCGCTCGCACGGCAAGCTCGGCGGACAGCACAAGGTGCCCCGCCTGTCGAACAGCCGCCGCACCATCGACGAGATACTCCGGCTCAACCAGGAAGCCCCCGCCGACACACCGTCCACACAAGCACAACCGTAGGCCCATGCCCGCAACGACCCATACACACCGCCGCACCCCCGTGCGCACCCTCCTGCTGCTCGCCGCCGTCCTCACGGCCGCGCTGCTCGCCTCGTGCGCCCGCATGGGGCAGCCCGACGGCGGATGGTACGACGAGACCCCGCCGCGCGTCATCGGCGCCTCGCCCGCAGAGGGCGCCACCGGCGTCACCTCCAGAAAGATAGAGATACTCTTCGACGAGTACATCAAGATGGAGAACGCCACCGAGAAGGTCGTCGTCTCCCCCCCGCAGATGGAAGCCGCCGACATCAAGGCCGCCGGACGCCGCATCGTCATCTCCCTGCACGACTCGCTCAAGGCCGCCACCACCTACACCGTCGACTTCTCCGACGCCATCTCCGACAACAACGAGGGCAACCCGATGGGCAACTACACCTACAGCTTCTCCACCGGAGAGACCATCGACACCCTCCAGGTGTCGGGATACGTCATCGAAGCCGACAACCTCGAGCCTGTCAAGGGCATCCTCGTCGGACTCTACGACGAGCTGGCCGACTCGGCCTTCACCCTCCGCCCCATGCTCCGCGTCTCGCGCACCGACAGCCGCGGACACTTCACCGTCAAGGGCGTAGCCCCCGGCACCTACCGCATCTACGCCCTGCAGGACGCCGACGGCAACTACCTCTTCTCGCAGAAGAGCGAGATGCTCGCCTTCCAGACGGCCACCGTCACCCCGTCGGTCATGGCCGACGTGCGCCAGGACACCGTCTGGACCGACTCCCTCCACATACGCGACATCGCCCGCGTGGGCTACACCCGCTTCCTGCCCGACGACATCGTGCTGCGCGCCTTCACCGAGACCCTCACCGACCGCTACCTCGTCAAGAGCGAGCGTGCCGAGGCCGACCACTTCAGCCTCTACTTCAGCTACGGCGGCGACGTGATGCCCGAGATACGCGGGCTCGGGTTCGACGCCTCCACAGCCCTCGTGGCCATGCCTTCGCTGCACTGCGATACCATCGACTACTGGCTGCGCGACACCGCCCTGGTCAACTGCGACACCCTCACCGTCGAGGCCCGCTACCTCATGACCGACACCACCGGTGTCCTCAGACAGCAGACCGACACCCTCGAGCTGCTCTCCCGCCAGCCCTACGCCCGCCGCATGCGCCAGGCCGCCAAGGAGCAAGAGGCCTGGCAGAAGAAGCAGGACCGCCTGCGCCGCCGCGGAGAGCCCTACGACTCCGTCATGCCGCCCAAGCCCATGGCCATGCGCCTCACCTCGCCCACCACGCTCGCGCCCGACCAGAACGTCGTGCTTGAGACCACACGCCCCGTCGCACACTTCGACTCCTCGCGCATACACCTCTACGCCAAGCACGACACCCTGTGGTACGACGAACCCCATGAGGTCGTCCCCGTAGCCGTGCGCCCCGACTCCGCCCAGAGTGGGGCAGACACCTGGGTCAAGAAGTACGTCATACGCGCCGCATGGCGGCCCCGCACCGAGTACAGCCTCGAGCTCGACTCCATGGCCTTCACCGACATCTACGGCGCACCCTCTCCCGAGATGCGCCAGGGACTGCGCGTGCCCTCCGAAGACGAGTACGCCACGGTGCTCTTCAGCATCCCGCAGATGGCCGGCACACCCGTCATCGTCGAGCTGCTCAACGGCCAGGACAAGCCCGTCAAGCGCATCAGTACGTCAGACGGCAACGCCAAGTTCTTCTACCTGCGCCCTGACACCTACTACGCCCGCCTCATCGTCGACGCCAACGGCAACGGACGCTGGGACACCGGCGACTACGCCTCCGGACTGCAGCCCGAGCAGGTGTACTACTACACCGAGAAGATAGAGTGCAAGGCCAAGTGGGACCTCTCCCTCACCTGGAACCCCACCGCACAACCCGAGTACCGGCAGAAGCCGGGCGCCATCACCAAGCAGAAGGCCGACCGCGCCCGCAAGGTGCAGCAGCGCAACATAGAGCGCGCCCGGTCCCTCGGCATACCCTATCCCGGAGCACGCGGACAATGACCCCGCGCGCCCCGGCCGAAGCAGGACTCGCCGAAGCAGGACACGCAAGCCAATACACGCAAGAAAAACACAGAAAAAACACAGAAATCGGAAAAGAAAAAATGAGAAAGACACTGCGCCGCACCATAGCCGCCGCACTCCTGATAGCCGCCGTCGCCACGGCAGCACAGGCACAGTGCACGTTCAGAAACACCGCCTTCAAGTCGGGCGAGTTTCTCACCTACAACCTCTACTACAACTGGCAGTTCGTATGGGTCAAGGCAGGCACCGCCTCCATGTCGACCGTACAGAGCAACTACCACGGGCACCCCGCCTACCGCGCCTCGCTCACCACACGCGGCAACAACCGCGTCGACGGCGTGTTCGTGCTGCGCGACACCCTCCTGAGCTACTGCTCCACACAGATGGCCCCCCTCTACTTCCGCAAGGGCGCCCGCGAAGGCAAGCGCTACACCGTCGACGAGGTGTTCTACACCTACTCCGACGGCAAGAGCCACCTGAAGCTCCACCGCCAGAAGAACGACGGCCGCCACGAGTGGAAGCAGGCCACCCGACAGGACTGCGTCTTCGACATGCTCAACATCTTCCTCCGCGCCCGCTCCTTCAATCCCGAAGGCTGGAAGAAGGGCAAGGAGATCACCTTCCCCATGGCCGACGGCCGCAACATCGAGACCGCCATGCTGCGCTACGGCGGCAAGACCAACGTCAAGGCCGACGACGGCAACAAGTACCGCTGCCTGCAGCTCTCCTATATGGAGAAGGACGACGGCAAGTGGAAGGAGATTGTGCGCTTCTACGTCTCCGACGACGACAACCACATACCCGTGCGCCTCGACATGTTCCTGCGGTTCGGCTCGGCCAAGGCCTTCCTTGTTGGCAAGAGCGGACTGCGCAGTCCCGTAGGCTCCATCGTCAAGTGACAGGCGCACGGCCCCGTCTCCAAGTGACAGGCGCACGGCCCCGTCTCCAAGTGACAAGAACATGCACGCCATGATACCCGACAACCGCATACGCCCCCTGCTCACCGCCCTCTGCCTGCTGCTGCTCACCGCAGCCTGCGGACGGCCCCGCCCCGGCAAGGAACTGCACCGCAGCCCCTTCACCGACGAGGTGCGCCTGCCCATGACCCCCGTCAAGGACCAGGGCTGCAGTCCGCTCTGCTGGGCCTACGCCATGCTCGCCACCATAGAGACCGAGCATATCGTGCGCGGCGACTCGGTCAACCTCTCCCCCGACTATGTGGCGCGCCACTGGCTCGCCGAGCAGACCCGCATCAGCTACCTCTCCGGCGGACAGGCCGCCGTCGGCGCCCGCGGCGTGATGCCCATGCTCCTCAGCCTCATCGCCGACTACGGCGTGGTGCCCTACGACGCCTACCCGCCCAAGGAGGCCGACTACGACCGCCTCACCTCCACCCTCGGCTACGTCGCCTCGCGCGCCCGCTCGCTCGACGCCCTCGAGGCCGACGCCGCCCGCTCGCTCGACGAGACCCTCGGCGCCATGCCCCGCCATGTCTACATGCTCGGCGCCGAGTACACCCCCCAGGAGTTCGCCCGCAGCGTGTGCCGTGCCGGCGAGTACACCGCCCTGACCAGTTTCACCCACCACCCCTTCTACACCCGCTTCGCCCTCGAAGTGGCCGACAACCGTCTCCACGACACCTTTCTCAACCTGCCCCTCGACACCCTCATGTCGGTCGTCACGCGCGCCCTCCGCACCGGCCATCCCGTATGCTGGGAGGGCGACACCAGCGAGCGCGGCTTCTCCTTCGCCCGCGGCGTGGCCGAGACCGGAGACGAGGACGGCACGCCCTGCACCCAGGACGACCGCCAGCGCGCCTTCAGCCTGCGCCAGACCACCGACGACCACTGCATGACCCTCATCGGCCTGGCCCGCGACAGCCGCGGCCGCCGCTATTTCCTGGCCAAGAACTCGTGGGGCACCCACAACCCCTACGGCGGACTGATGTACCTCTCCGAAGAGTATGTGCGCGCCAAGACCGTCGCCGTGACCGTCGCCACCAGCGTGCTCGGGGAGCGGGAGTAGTGCAGTACCTACGCTGCAAGAACTACGCAAAGAGATATTGTGTTTACAGCTCTGCAAGAACTACGCAAGGAGGCGTTGTGTTTGCAACCCTTCAAGAACTACGCAAAGAGGCGTTGTGTTTGTAGCCCTGCAAGAACTACGCAAGGAGGCGTTGTGTTTGCAGCCCTGCAAGAACTACGCAAGGAGGCGTTGTGTTTGCAGCCCTGCAAGAACTACACAAGGAGGCGTTGTGTTTACAGCCCTGCAAGAACTACGCAAAGAGGCGTTGTGTTTGTAGCCCTGCAAGAACTACGCAAGGA
>CAVHOL010000103.1:0-7485 GCA_963637655.1 bacterium
GACGAAAAAGATGCCGGATAAAAACAAAAAGACACAAAGAGCATACCCGTCAAAATAGAAATTGATAATGCGTGCATTTTTTTAGAACACGCCTTTAAACAAGAAAGCTATGAATGTCACCGCAAAAGACGGGCAGACGCTCGCCGACATCGCCGTCCAGGAGTACGGCTCACTCGAAGCCCTACCGGCACTGGCCATAGCCAACGGCCTGCCGCTCTCCTGCACCCCCGCACCGGGCACCGTCCTCTCCCTGCCCGATGCCGTCTACAACCGCTCCATGCAGCAGTACTGCAAGGCGAACGATGTCTCGCCGGCCACCGCTCGCGACAACGCCGCCCTAAGCCTCGGCATCTTCTCCGAACAGTTCACACATCAATTCCAGTAGGGCTTATGAATATCATCAATCTCTTGCCGGGCGCCCGCCCCATGCCCGAGCCCGACGGCTTCTCGGTCGAAAACCGCAACTCCGCCACCGTCGCCGACATCACCCACACCAATGCGTTGGGCATTCCCATGGTGCAGCCGCTGCGCTTCTGCCTCGACGAGCAGGGGGCCGAAGAGTGGCTCTTTCCCAACGAGCCTATGGTCTCCGTCTCCGGCGGACAGGCCATCGTCAAGCGCAATGTCTCCAAAGGCTCCGTCCGCGGCACCGTCAAGGAGCGCTGGGCACAAAACGACTACTCCGTGTCTATCGAAGGCGTGCTCTCTTCCACCGACGGCTCCTATCCCTCCGACGATGTGGCGCGCCTACGCTCCTTCTGCGAGGCGGGCTATGTGCGCTGTCTCTCGCCGCTGCTCGAAATATTCGGCATCACACGCCTCGTCATCGAGTCGTGGGACATGCCCTTCACCTCCGGCTCGGCCAATCAGAACTTCTCCATATCTGCCGTCTCCGACGACATCTACAAACTCATCCTCACCGCTGAGGACATCAAACGCTGATACACAACATGACCGCTAACAAATCCAATTTCGACCGCCGCGACATAGCCAAGTCGCTCTTCATCAACGGCACCTACACACAAGAGGAGATTGCCGACAAGGTGGGTGTCACCCGGCAGACCGTCGCACGGTGGATACGCGACGGCAAGTGGGATGACCTCAAGGCGTCGCTCACCATTACTCCCGCGCAGATTCTCGCCGGGCTCAACCGACAGATCGTCGAAATCAACAACAACATCAACGCTCGCGAAGAGGGACACCGCTTCGCCACCGTCGCCGAGGCCGACACCCTCGCCAAACTCGCATCGGCTATCAAGAAGATTGAGTCCGACGTGGGCATCGCCGACATAGTTGACGTTTCCATACGCTTCACCAACTGGCTGCGCCCGCTCGACCTCGACATGGCCAAGAAGTTCTCCGAACTGCTTGATGCCTTCCTCAAAGACCAGATGCACTAAAACTCACCCGATATGACCATAGACGACAAAAAAGCTCTCGCCCGCTGGGCCGAACACCACAAGGCGCTCATCGCCGACGTTCCCGTCGAAGACTGGATGTCTCAGCGCGACATCGCCAAGAAGCGCATACGCCTCGAGGCCGACCCCGTAGAGTGGATCCGGTATTTCTTTCCCAAGTATGCCAAGTACGACTTCGCGCCTTTCCACATCCGCGCCATTCGCCGCATCATCGGCAATCCCGAGTGGTACGAGGTGCTCTCGTGGTCGCGCGAGCTGGCCAAGTCCACCGTCGCCATGTTCATCAACATGTATCTCGCCCTCACCGCCCGCAAGCGCTTCTTTGTCATCGCGTCGGCCACCGAGACTTCGGCCATACGTCTGCTCACGCCCTATCGGCTCAACTTCGAGAACAACCCGCGCCTCCGGCAGTTCTATGGCAACCAGGTCACGCTCGGCTCTTGGACCGACCGCGACTTCTCCGCACGCTGCGGCGCCAAGTTCGTGGCGCTCGGTGCTGGCTCCGCTCCCCGTGGTGCGCGCAATGAGGAGGTGCGACCCGATGTCATCTGCCTCGACGACTACGACACCGATGAGGACTGCCGCAACCCCGAAACGCTCAAGAAGAAGTGGGACTGGTTCGAAGGCGCGCTCTATCCCACGCGCTCCATTTCCGAACCCACGCTCGTGCTCTGGTGCGGCAACATCATCGCAAAGGACTGCTGCATCAAGCGCGCCGGCGAGCACGCCCGACACTGGGACATCGTCAACATTCGCGACAAGAACGGACGCTCCACATGGCCGGCCAAAAACACCGAAGAGCAGATTGATACCGTCCTTGCCAACATCTCATCCAAGAACGCGCAGGCGGAGTATTTCAACAACCCCGTCTCCGAGGGCACTATCTTCAAGAATCTCCCCTTCGGCCACGTCCCGCCGCTCTCGCGCTTCCCCTTCCTTGTCGTCTACGGCGACCCTGCCTATTCCGACTCGCGCAAAAAGGCGTCTTCCACAAAGGCGTTGTTCCTTGTCGGCCGTCTACGCGGCGTCTACTACATCATCAAGGGTTTTCTCGCCCGAGAGCTCAACGCCAACTTCATTTCGTGGTATTTCGACCTCGTCGATTATGTCGGAGGCAAGGCGCCCGTCTACTGCTACATGGAGAACAACAAACTCCAGGACCCCTTCTTCTCGCAGGTGTTCCGGCCGCTCCTCTTCGCCGAAAACAAACGCCGACACCGCGACCTCTACATCCGACCCGACGAGCGCAAGAAAACCGACAAGGCTACGCGCATCGAGGCCAACCTCGAACCTATCGACCGCAACGGCCAGTGGGTCTTCAACGCCGACGAGCAAGACAACCCGCACATGCAGGAGCTCATCAATCAGTTCAAACTCTTCGAGATGCACCTCCCCTACAACGCCGACGGCCCCGACTGCATCGAGGGTGCGGTCACTATCATCGCTGCCAAGACGGCAGAATTGCAGCCCACCGTCACCATATCCTACGACGAAATCAATGAGTCCAACCCCTATAAAATGTAACACACTATGAGCAACTTCATCGACACCTCCGACTACGATGCCACCATACACCGCGAAATTCTCAACGCGCTCCTGCGCGCCGACTCTGCCGACTACGACCCGCAGATCGTCGAAATCTGCGAAGACCGTGCCGTGGCCGAAATGCGGTCCTATCTCAACAAGACCTACGACTGCGACGCTATCTTCTCTGCCACAGGCTCCGGCCGACATGCGCTCATCCTCATGTTCGCCATCGACATCGCCGTCTACCACATCTTCTGCCAGCACAACCCCTACAAGATGTCAAAGGTCCGGCAAGACCGCTACGACCGCGCCATTGAGTGGCTCAAGGGCGTTATGAATGGCGACATCACCATCGACGGAGCACCGCTCCTCCCCGACGACACCGTAGCCGAAAACGCACGCTGGCAGACACTCGCCGACACCATACGGCCCACTTTCCTCTGACTGCATAGCGGCAACCCGCCCACCGCAAGGACGGCACAACATCAGCCCTTTGCAGCAGATACGGTTTCTCACCGCACAACAGTAACCCCAAGCCCTGCAAGGGCGCAACGGTCCCAGCCCAGGGTGAGGACGGAGCAAAGCGACGACCGTAACCCTGGGTACATACAACGACACAAAGGCTGGCCTGAAAGGTCAGCACAACCCACAAAACACGCACAACCATGGCAAAAAAACTCCAACAAAAACAAATCACGCAGGCCGGCCTACGCCGACCCTCCGGCTCACGCGAGCCCGACATCGTCCTGCAGATGCCCGAGCTCTTCTTCTTCGACATGAAGGCCTACATGACCGCCGTCAACGCGGCCAAAGGCATCGACTATTCATCCCGCGTCCGACTCTACGACATGTACGAGTCCGCACTCCTCGACCTCCACCTCTCCGGAGTGCTCGCCAAGCGTCTGCGCGGCGTCACCCGCTTTCCCATAGAGTTCCAACGTGATGGCGAACCCGACGAGCGCATCAACGCACAGCTCCGCTCACCGTGGTTCAAGAACCTACGCCGCGACCTCATCCTCTCCGAGTTCTGGGGCTTCTCCCTCATGCAGTTCTGGCTCGACAACGACGGCAACATTCGCTACGACCTCATCGACCGCAAGCACTACGACCCCGTGCAGCACCTCCTGCTCAAGTATCAGGGCGACCAGGACGGCATTCCCATCGACCGCTTCCCCAACACGCTCTTCATCGGATCCGAACGCGGCCTCGGCATCTTCTGCGAACTCATGCCGGCCGTGCTCTACAAGCGCGGCGACATGTCCGACTGGGCACAGTTCTGCAACATCTTCGGCATGCCCATTCGCGAGTACACCTACGATGCGGGCGACGAGCAGGCGCGCCGACGCCTCCTTGCCGATGCACGCCAGCAGGGGGCCAACGCCGTATATATCCACCCGAAGGACTCCGAACTCTCACTCATCGAGGCGGGCAACAAGTCGGGCTCGTCTGACCTCTACAAGGCCTTCGCCGACTACTGGGACTCCAAAATCTCTATCCGCGTCCTCGGCAACACCCTCACCACCGACACGCAGGACACAGGCACTCGGCACCGTACACAAAGAAGAGGAAGACGACATGAATGCCGACGACCGCGAGTTCATCCTCAACATCCTCAACTACGACATGCGCCCCATCTTCGCCGCGCTCGGCTTCGACACCGCCGGCGGTGAGTTCATCTATGCCCGAAAGGAACGCCTCGACCCCACCACCAACCTTCAGATTGTGCAGGGCCTCCACGCCATAGGTCTGCCCATGGATGACGACTGGCTCTACGAGACCTTCTCCATTCAAAAACCCGACAACTACGATGCTGTCAAGGCGCAGCGCGAAGCCGAGCGAGCAGCACTGCAAAAGGCGCTCAACGCTCCCCATGACAGTCAAGAAGAAGGCGACGACAAGAACAGCAACGAGCCCACAGACGAGCCCGCAGAAAAACCCGTCAAACAGAATTTGAACGGTGTTCAAAAGTCATTGCGAAACCGTTTGAGCCGTTTTTTCTCCCTCGCCCCGACTATCGGGGCGGACACCGACTTCTGATCGACCGGCTCTACTACGGCCAGTCCTCTTGCCCCTGCTGCGCCCCCGCACCAGCCTTCAACGATGCCGGCGTGTCTCTGTCGCGCGCTGTCATCGACGCCTTCCTGCGCAAGGTACACGCGGGCTTCAATACCATGTCGGCCATTGAGCAGGGCATCTGGCGCGAAGTGCTCGCCGCGGTCAACGAGGCAACGGTCAATGGCCTCCTCAAGAGCAGCACCCCCACGTTCTCCGAGGCTTTCCTCTCTGCACTCCGGCACTCCAACGAGGTGTTCGCCGCCTTCAAGGTGCACACCCTGCAGCAGGAGGTGGCCGCAAAGCTCCTCACGCCCGACGGCAAACTCAAGTCCTTTGCCGACTTCCGCCGCGACGTCGAGGGCATCACCTCCCACCAGTGCGGGGCATGGCTCCGCACCGAGTACGACACGGCCGTCATACGCGCTCACAACGCCGCCGACTGGCAACAGTTCGAGGCCAACAAGGACGTCATGCCCAACCTCCGGTGGCTCCCCACCACCGCACCCGACCCCGAGCAGAACCACCGCGCCTTCTGGACCGTCCGGCTCAACCTCCCCGTCTCCGACCCCTTCTGGCGAAAACACCACCCCGGCGACCACTGGAACTGCAAGTGCTCCCTCGAACAGAACGACGACCCCGTTGTACGGCCCTCCGACATCCCGTCCTACACCGCACCCGACCGGGGCCTCGAAAACAACCCCGGAACCGACGCCCACACCTTCTCCGACAACCACCCCTACTTCCCCGACAAGTGCAGCCACTGTTTCGCCTACAAGTCAGGCAAGCCAAAGAACCGCCTCACTGCAGTCTTCCGCAATGCCAGGGCCAAAGACTGCTACAACTGCAAGTTCATCGACGGATGCTTGGATGCCGAAAAGGAAAAAGTGAGGATTGACAGCGAAAGGGCAAAGGAGTTAAAGGCAGAAGCGGCTTTCTTGCGTGAAGAGACACTGACAAACAAGGGCTTTCCGCATAACGTCACTATCTCAAAAAAGAAAATAAAGGAGTGGCTTAATCAGCCCCACAAGTTCTACCGCGAAAAGAACGAACTGCTGCTGCGTCTGCCTGAGGTCTTCAAAAATGCGGAATACATAGGCGAGACAATCGACCCGAAAGTTAGGCCAGGTGTCGTAAAAAGCCACATTTTTGAGATTAAGCTGTGCGGAGAAGCAAGTTTTATAATCGTGCATGAAATGAAATGGGACGAATATCAGATCCACAGTATCTCAGAGCACATCAGGATATAAAAAAGGCCCTCCGAACCCTTCCCTCCGGGACTACAACCCGATGCGGTATTCAGAAAGCCTTGTATTGATGCCGCAAATATACAAACAAATATCAGAAAAAGCAAACATAAACCATAAATATTTTTTCGCCATGGACCCCTACCGCCAACTCCGCGACTCCATTTCGAGCCTCATGCCCTCCCGGGCCGCTATCCTCCAAGGCATAGTCAAGTCCGTCTCCGGCATCACATGCACCGTCACCGTCGGCAACATCGACATTCCCGACGTGCGCCTCCGTGCCTCCGAGCTCGAAGATTCCTCCCACATCCTCATCACCCCAAAGGTCGGCTCGCCCGTCATCCTCGGCTCCCTCTCCGGCGACCTCACACAGCTCGCCGTCTTGCAGGTTGACCACATCGACACTATCACCGTCAACGGCGGCTCCCTCGGCGGTCTTGTCAACATCGCCCAACTCACCGACAAGCTCAACGCCCTTGTCCGTGCCTTCAACGCCCACACCCATTCCGTCACCGTTGCCCACCCCGGAGGCACGTTCACCACACTCAACCCCAGTCCCACCGCCGACAACTTCAACAAAGACGACTATGAAGACCCGCTCGTCACCCACTAAAACCACAACGCTATGGATGCAAGAAACCTACCATCCGTCATCCAAAAACTCAAGGATGACATCCTACGAGAAGTCAACGACCGGCTCCCCCGCAAGGCGGGCATCGTCGCCGTCAACCACTTCCGGCAGAACTTCCGCGACGCGGGCTTCCGCGACGGCGGACTCACACCCTGGCAAAAAACGCTCCGACAACGCGGCACCGGCACCGACGCGGCCTACACGCCGCTCACCTCGCGCCGCAACCACCTCATGCGATCCACCTCCTTCACCGCCGCACCCGGGCAGGTCACTGTCGAAAACCCCGTGCCCTACGCCTCCCTCCACAACGAGGGCGGCAACATCAACACCCACCCGCGCGTCACCGAACGACTACGACGCTACGCATGGCACATGGCCTATTCTCTCGCCGGCATACGCGGCAAAGGCTCACTGCCAAAAGACTTGCCAAAGGATGCTGCCAAGTGGCGCGCCATTGCTCTCACCAAGAAGTCGAGGCTCAACGTCCGCGCACGCATACCCAAACGACAGTTCATCGGAGAGTCACGCGAACTCACCGACAAAATCAATAAACTCACTCAAGTTTCGGATTTAGAATTTAAGCGGTTTGTGCATACGCTTTTAATGCTGC
>CAVHOL010000104.1:0-7461 GCA_963637655.1 bacterium
ACCGGGGACACAAGGATTTTCAGTCCTTTGCTCTACCAACTGAGCTATGGCACCATCATTTTGCTGATTGCGGATGCAAAGGTACGAAAATAAATTTATCCAGCAAATTTTTCTGTATATATTTTATTCGGCGTTGAGATATTGGCTGCACATTTCCGCGCAACGCTCACCGTCGACGCCGGCCGAGACGATGCCTCCGGCGTATCCGGCACCTTCGCCGCAAGGGAAGAGGCCGCGGATGCGGACGTGCTGCAGGGTGTCGCGGTCGCGCAGTATGCGGACCGGCGAAGAGGTGCGTGTCTCGGTGGCGATGAGCACGGCCTCGTTGGTGAGGAATCCGCGGCTCGTCTGCCCGAATTTGCGGAAGCCCTCCTGCAGGCGGTGGCCGATGGCGGGCGGCAGCCAGAAGTGCAGGGGAGAGGATACCAGGCCGGGGGCGTAGCTGCTGTCCGGCAGGTCGTAGGAGAGGCGGCCGTTGACAAAGTCGGCCATGCGCTGCGCCGGTGCGGTCTGCCGCATGTTGCCCTGTTGCCAGCAGAGCCGCTCGAGCCGCTCCTGGTAGTGCATGACGCGCAGCACGTCGTCGCCTTCGATGTCCTCGGGGCGCATCTCGACGACCATGCCGCTGTTTGACCAGCGTGTGCCGCGGTTGCTGGGGCTCATGCCGTTGACCACCAGCTGCTCAGGTCCGGTCGCAGCTGGTATGACGAAGCCGCCGGGACACATGCAGAAGGAGTAGACGCCGCGGCCGTCGACCTGCGTCACAAAACTGTATTCGGCGGCGGGCAGGTAGCGTCCGCGTCCGTTCTTGTTGTGGTACTGTATGCGGTCGATGAGCTCGGCCGGATGCTCCAGGCGCACGCCCATGGCAATGCCTTTGGCCTCGATGTCGATCTTGGCTTCGGCCAGATAGCGGTAGACGTCGCGTGCGGAGTGTCCTGTGGCCAGTATGACGGGGCCGCGGAAGGTGACCTCGCGCTCCGTTTCGAGCGCTACGGCTTCTACGCCGGTGACGGTCTCCCCGTCGAGCAGCAGGCGGGTCATCTTGGTGCGGAAGTGTACCTCTCCGTCGCACGACAGGATGGTGTTGCGCATGTTCTCGATGACCCTCGGCAGCTTGTCAGTGCCGATATGCGGATGGGCGTCGGCGAGAATGGCCGTGGAGGCGCCGTGCTGGCAGAAGACGCGGAGTATCTTTTCGGTGTTGCCCCGCTTTTTGGAGCGCGTGTAGAGCTTGCCGTCAGAGTAGGCGCCGGCGCCGCCCTCGCCGAAGCAGTAGTTGCTCTCGCCGTCTACCTTTTGCGTCTTGGTGATGAGCGAAAGGTCTTTTTTGCGCTCGCGCACGTTCTTTCCACGTTCGAGGATGACGGGGCGCAGACCCAGTTCGATCAGCCGCAGGGCGGCAAAGAGTCCGCCCGGCCCTTCGCCCACGACGATGACCCTTGGGCGTGACGACACGTCGGGGTATACGACATGTTCGTATTCGTCGTCCTGCGGCATCTCGTTGATGTAGACGCGTAGGGTGAGGTTGATGAAGATCTGGCGCTGGCGCGCGTCGATGCTGCGCTTGAGTATGCGCACACAGTTGACGGTGCGCGCGTCGATGCCTTTCTCGTGAGCTATGTATCCCTTGATGTTCTCCTCGCAGGAGGCCACCTCGGGTGTTACTCTTATTTGGAATTCCTGGGTCATGGACGGTTGTTCTGATCGTGTTTGTCTATGCGGGCGTGTTCTGAAAAATTCCACGCGTTTTACATTATTATATGAGGGTATGCTCTTTGTGCCTTTTTTGATTTTGTCCGAACCGATTTTTCTTTCTTCTTCAGCCGCATAGTCTGCTATGTTCCTTCAGAAAGGAAGAAAATCAGTTTGCCAAAAATGCCAAAAATCATCGAAGGTAATTATTTGAACCCGCCTGCAAAGGTAGCAAAAAGTAGCCGATGTGCGTAGAAGTGCGGCAAAATATTCGTACATTTGCAGCCGTATAGTCCGTCATGGCCCGTCGCGGGCCTTTCGGAGAAGCCGCCCGCTGGGGTGATGCGCTCGTGTGCCGTTCCGCTCTCGTATCGTGTGAACGTGCGGCGGGCAGTTGCCGGCGTGCGGCGGCTGCGTGCCGGACTGACAGGATGTCCGCCTTTGTATGGCGGCGAAACGAAACAACAATCACCTGCATGAAAGTATTAAAGTTTGGCGGAACATCAGTCGGTTCCGTGGAAAGTATTCTCAGCCTCAAGGCTATTGTGGAGAACGAGGCGCGGCGCCAGCCCGTCATTGTAGTGGTCAGCGCCCTCGGCGGCATCACCGACAAACTTTTGTCGACGGCCCAGCTCGCTCTCCGTGGTGACGAACAGTGGAAGGATGCCTTCGAATCGATGGTAGACCGTCACCACAAGATGATCGACACGATCATCACCGACAACAAGAAACGTGAAATTCTCTTCAACAAGGTCGATGCCCTCTTCGAGCAGTTGCGCAGCATCTATTTCGGCGTGTACCTCATACACGACCTCAGCCGCAAGACGCAGGATGCCATCGTGAGCTACGGCGAGCGTCTGAGCTCGAACATCGTGGCCACGCTTGTGCGCGGCGCCAAGTGGTATGACGCGCGCGACTTTATCAAGACCGAGCGCAAGAACGGCAAGCACGTGCTCGACAGTGAACTGACCCACCGGCTTGTGCGCGCCACTTTTGCCGACCTGCCGCCCGTGGCGCTCGTGCCGGGATTTATCAGCCTCGACAAGGACACCGGCGAGACCACCAATCTCGGCCGTGGCGGAAGCGACTATACCGCTGCCATCATCGCCGCTGCCCTCGATGCGGAGATACTGGAGATATGGACAGACGTAGACGGCTTCATGACCGCCGACCCGCGTGTCATCAAGACCGCCTATACCATCAATGAGCTGAGCTATGTCGAGGCCATGGAACTTTGCAATTTCGGCGCGAAGGTCATCTATCCGCCGACCATCTATCCCGTCTGCATCAAGAACATCCCCATACGCGTCAAGAACACCTTCAATCCCGATGCCCCCGGCACGATCATCAAGGACAAGATCGACGACGACAGCAAGGCCATCAAGGGCATCTCGAGCATCTCGGGTACGACGCTCATCACCGTGACCGGACTCTCCATGGTCGGCGTGATCGGTGTCAACCGCCGCATCTTCACCGCCCTGGCCTGCAACGGCATCAGCGTGTTCATGGTGTCGCAGGCATCGTCGGAGAATTCTACGTCTATCGGCGTGCGCGACGAGGATGCACCGTCGGCCGTCGAGGTGCTCAACGGCGAGTTTGCCAAGGAGATAGAGACCGGCGCCATGTTCCCTATGCACGCCGAGAGCGGCCTGGCCACCGTGGCCATCGTAGGCGAGAACATGAAGCATACGCCCGGCATCGCCGGCAAACTGTTCGGCACGCTCGGACGAAGCGGCATCAGCGTGATTGCCTGCGCCCAGGGTGCGTCGGAGACCAACATCTCGTTTGTGGTCGACGGACAGTACCTGCGCAAGTCGCTCAACGTGCTGCACGACTCCTTCTTCCTCTCCGAATACAAGGTGCTCAACCTCTTCGTCTGCGGTGTGGGTACCGTCGGCGGCAAGCTCATCGAGCAGATCAAGGAGCAGTACGAGGAGCTCAAGGTCAACAGCCGTCTCAAGCTCAATGTCGTGGGCATCGCCTCCTCGCGCCGTGCCATCTTTGACCGCGACGGACTCGACCTCGACAACTACCGCGAGCGGCTCGACGAGTCTGCTCCCAGCGACAATGCCCGTCTGCGCGATGAGGTCATAGGCATGAACATCTTCAACAGCGTCTTTGTAGACTGCACGGCCAGCAAGGAGGTGGCGGCGCTCTACCAGGACTTCCTCGAACACAATATCTCGGTCATCGCCGCCAACAAGGTGGCCGCCTCCTCAGACTACAACAGTTACCAGCGTCTGAAGCGCACGGCACTGGCACGCGGCGTGAAGTTCCGTTTCGAGACCAATGTCGGAGCCGGTCTGCCCATCATCGGCACCATCAACGACCTGCGCAATTCCGGCGACAAGATACTCAAGATAGAGGCCGTGCTCAGCGGCACGCTCAACTATATCTTCAATGCGCTCTCGGCCGACACGCCCTTCTCGCAGACCGTGCTCCAGGCCAAGCAGCTGGGCTACAGTGAGCCCGACCCGCGCATCGACCTCAGCGGACAGGACGTGGTGCGCAAGCTCGTCATCCTGGCGCGCGAAGCCGGATACAAGGTAGAACAGAGCGATGTGGAAAAGCAGCTCTTCATCCCCGACAGCTATTTCACCGGCACACAGGAGGACTTCTGGAAGCATCTGCCCGAGCTCGACGCCGATTTTGAGAAACGCCGCCAGCGGCTCGACGCCGAAGGCAAGCGCTGGCGCTTTGTCGCCACGATGGACCACGGCAGCACGCGTGTCGCCCTGCAGGAGGTAGGGGCTACCCATCCCTTCTACAATCTCGAGGGCAGCAACAATATCGTGCTGCTCACCACCGAGCGCTACCGTGAGTTCCCCATGCTCATACAGGGTTATGGCGCCGGTGCCAGTGTGACCGCCGCCGGAGTGTTTGCCAATATCATGTCTATCGCCAATATCTGACCCGAAGCCCATGAAGCATATCATTATCCTGGGCGACGGCATGGCCGACCATGCCGTCAGCCGGTTGGGGGGCAAGACTCTTCTGCAATACGCCCATACGCCGACCATGGACATGCTCGCCCGTCTCGGACGCACCGGGCGGCTCATCACCGTGCCCGATGGATTCCATCCCGGCAGTGAGGTGGCCAACAGTTCCATCATGGGTTACGACCAAAACGAGGTGTACGAAGGCCGCGGACCGCTCGAGGCCGCCAGTATCGGCTATGAGATGGAGCCCGGCGACCTCGCCCTGCGCTGCAATATCATCAACGTGGGCGACGGACGCATCGTCACCCACAACGGCGGCAATCTGTCTACCGAAGATGCCGACGTGCTCATCCGGCATCTCAACGCTACGCTCGGTACCGACCGCGTGCGGTTTGTCACCGGCATACAGTACCGCCACCTGCTCATCGTCAAGGGCGGCAACAAGTATGTAGACTGTGCACCGCCGCACGACCATCCCGGCGAGGTGTGGCATGACCTGCTCGTGCGTCCCCTGTCATCGGCTACGGAGGAGCAGCGGTCGGCCTGTCCCGCTGCCGACGGATGTGCGTACGGCCGCTTGTCGGCCGAGGAGACGGCCCGCCTTCTCAATGACCTTATTCTCAAGAGCCAGGAAGTGCTGGAGAACCATCCCTTCAATGTGGCCCGCCGCGAGCGCGGCGAGCGCATGGCCAACCTGATATGGCCGTGGGGCGGCGGCTACCGGCCCCACATGCTCACGCTCTCGCAGATGTATTCGCAGATACGCCGGGGATCGGTCATCTCTGCCGTCGACCTTATCCGCGGCATCGGACACTATGCCGGCCTGCGCAATATCATCGTCGACGGGGCTACCGGTCTGTCCGACACCGACTATGAGGGCAAGGCCCAGGCCGCCATTGACGCCCTGCTGAGTGGCGACGACTTTGTCTATGTGCATGTCGAGGCCAGTGATGAGGCCGGACACGATGGCGACCTCGATCTGAAAATCCGTACCATAGAGAACCTTGACCGACGCCTTGTGCGCCCCATCTATGAGGCCGTCTCGTCGTGGAGCGAACCGGTATGTATCGCCGTGCTGCCCGACCATCCCACGCCCGTGGAGATACGCACGCACGTCAAGGAGCCCGTGCCCTTTCTGATATGGCATCCGGGCATCGTGCCCGACGATGTGCAGCAGTACGACGAGGTGAGCTGTGTGGGCGGAGCATACGGACTGTTGCGCCTGCGTGAGTTTATGGATGTGTTTATGAATGAAAAATAGTACAAGATGAAATATTACAGCACCAATCATAATGCCCCTCTTGCTTCGCTGCACGAGGCGGTAGTGCGCGGCCTCGCTCCCGACCGCGGTCTCTATATGCCGGAGCAAATCAAGAAGTTGCCGCAATCGTTTTTTGACCATATCGACAGCCTCTCGTTTCAGGACATCGCCTTCACCGTGGCCGACGCTTTCTTCGGCGAGGACGTGGAGCGTGACGCCCTTCGGCAGATTGTCGACGATACGCTGGCCTTCGACTGTCCGGCGGTCAGCGTAGAGGAGAATGTCTATGCCCTGGAGCTCTTCCACGGACCGACCCTGGCCTTCAAGGATGTGGGGGCGCGCTTCATGGCCCGCCTCCTGCAGTACTTCATCCGTCAGGAGGGTGCAGGACAGGTCAACGTGCTGGTGGCTACCAGCGGTGACACCGGATCGGCCGTGGCCAACGGATTTCTCGGCGTGGAGGGTATCCATGTGTATGTGCTCTACCCCAAGGGCAAGGTCAGCCGTATACAGGAAAGCCAGTTTACCACGCTTGGACAGAACATCACGGCCATTGAGGTCGACGGCGTGTTCGACGACTGCCAGGCATTGGTCAAGAGTGCATTTATGGACGAGGAACTCTGCCGCCACATGCGGCTTACGTCGGCCAACTCCATCAATGTGGCCCGCTTCCTGCCCCAGGCCTTCTATTACTTCTATGCCTATGCGCAGATGAAGGCCGCCGGACGCGCCGACCGCCTTGTGGTCTGTGTGCCGAGCGGGAACTTCGGCAATATCACCGCCGCCCTCTTCGGCCATGCCATGGGACTGCCCGTCCACCGCTTCGTGGCGGCCAACAATGCCAATGACATCTTCTACAAATATCTGCAGACGGGCCAATATGAACCGAAGGCCAGCGTGCAGACCATCGCCAATGCCATGGACGTGGGTGCACCGAGCAATTTCGCCCGCATCATCGACCTGTACGGAGGGTCGTACGACCGCATACGCACGCTGATCGGCGGCGCCACCTTCTCCGATGAAGAGATACGCGAGGGCATGAAACGCTGCTACGAACAGACCGGTTATGTGCTCGACCCGCACGGTGCCTGCGGATATCTGGCCCTGACCGGAGCCGAGAGCGTCAGACTGCGCGATGGCGAGACCGGCGTGTTCTGCGAGACGGCCCATCCCGCCAAGTTCAAGGACACCGTAGAGCAAATCATCGCGCATGAGATACCGCTGCCCGACAAGCTTGCGGCCTTTATGAAGGGCACGAAGCAGAGCGTGGAGATGTCGCACGACTTTGCCGACTTCAAGGCGTTCCTGATGAAGGAATAGGACGGGTGTTGTAAAAAAATCCCGACGGCGTCTTTTGTCTTTATTGTGTTCCCTAGACTGCGTCTTTCCTTGATATTTGCCGCAAATACTGTAAGGTCCGCTAATTAGGGTCCGCTAATTAAATGCAACTTGCTGATACACAACAATATAATCCATGTAAAATTTGCATAATTCGCCAAAAATGACTACCTCTGAGTGTTAAAAGATTCCAGAAGCGACATGAAATACTACTCACAATATCGTAGT
>CAVHOL010000105.1:0-7458 GCA_963637655.1 bacterium
GACACCGCACCTACTAAAAAATGCGGATTTTGAACACCCTACCCTACGGGGCTGGTGCGGTGTCCCGCCGCACATTTTTATCTGCGACGTGGAACACGTCGCCCTACTATTCTTGCCCTGCAAACCATGCAAACGTTTGCGCTTTCACATTGCCATTTTTCGCATCCTCATTATCCTGCCATATCGTTTTGTTTCCTATTTTTGCGACCGTAAACCTGAATAACTGAAATTTCTGATTGGATTTGTGCTTGAAGAAGTGTCCCCCAAAGGATGCTACGGATGTTGCGTGAATACCAAATCGGGGCATGAACAGACAACAGCCAGAATCAAACCTAAGAACTTAAAAACACTGATGAAAAGAAATGTCACTTGACCTGTGACGGCGGCGTGGCCATGTGGCCGTTCCGCAAAAGACGATGCAGACAGAATACTGACAGGTAGGTCATGAAATAGCCTGTCGCAAACCTAAATCGATTTTAACATTACATTTTTTACTACCTATTTATGAACAGATTCTTTATCCATGTTCGCGCATGGGCATTGGCGTTGGTACTCGGCATAAGTGCCATGGCCTTTGCAGACAACTCCTATGGTCTGAAGGACAAGATCCAGGACGGTGTCATCCTGCACTGTTTCGACTGGACTGCCGCTCAGATCGAGGAAGAGATTCCCGGCATTGCCCAAGCTGGCTTTTCCGCTGTCCAGCTTTCCCCCGTGCACCAGAAGGAGGGTGCCAGTGCCTGGTACATGGCCTATCAGCCATACGACTTCTACATCGGCAACTCCATTGCCACTAAAGAAACCCTTACATCCCTTTGCACCAAAGCCCACGAATATGGGGTGAAGGTCATTGTCGACGTTGTGGCCAACCATACCAACGGCAATCTGACCTATGTGGCCGACCGTCTCAAGAATACTAGCCTCTATCACGACTATACCGGCGGCATAGACTACAGCAACCGCTGGCAGGTCACCCATGGCAAGATCGGCATGTACGACCTCAAGACCGAGGACTCGAACGTGCAGAGCATCATCAAGACCTATATCGCCGAGCTCAAGGCGTGCGGCGTGGACGGTATCCGCTGGGATGCCGCCAAGCACATCGGCCTGCCTTCCGAGGGCGACGACTTTTGGAAAAACGTGCCAGACGCCAGCATGTACAACTACGGCGAGATCCTGGACTCTCCCTACACCGGCGACGACGGCACGCTTCTGAAGGAGTATGCCAAGTATATCAGCTTCACCGACAACGGTTACGGCGATGGCTTGGCCTACAGTTTCAACAGCGGCAATGTGCCTTCCTCCATCGGCAACTACAATCAGAAAGGCGTCGCCGACAACAAACTGGTCTACTGGGGCGAATCCCACGACACCTACAGTAACGACGGCGGTTCTACAAAGAACATCTCGCAGAACAATATCGACAAGGCATACGCCATAGCCGCCGGCAACAACAGTGCCACCTCCCTGTACTTCTCCCGTCCCTCCGCTACATCCAAGGATGACATCAAGATGGGCACCAAGGGCAGCACGCACTATACCAGTCCCGAAGTGGCCGAGGTCAACCACATGCACAACCTCTGTGCAGGCGAGGCCAACTACTACGTACACCAGAACGGCGTGGGCGCACAGCTCCGCAAGACCGGTGCCGTCTTCGTGCTCGGCAGCGGACAGAGCGGCACGGTGAACATCCCCAACGGCAGCGGCAGCTGGCTGGCCTCCGGCACCTATACCGACAAGGTGGGCGGCGGCACTTTTACGGTGACTGCAAGCACCATTACCGGCCAGATTTCCAAGTCGGGTATCGCCGTCATCTACAGCGGTACGGTCTCCAAAGGCAGCGTCGCCATCTCTCCTGCAGGTGGTTCGTTCACTTCCGACACGCAGACCGTCACCCTCACGGGTACTGATACCAAGAGCATCTACTACACCATCGGCAGCGGTGCAAAGCAGACCACTTCCAACGCTACCGTCTCCTTCACCATCGGTGCCGACATGGCCTATGGCGAAAGCCTCACCGTCACCTGTGGCGGTACCAACACCGACGGCGAGGCCATCGGCGAGAAGACGGCCATCTTCACCAAGAAAGACCCCACGGCTACCGTCAGCGTCTACCTGAAGAATGACGCCAAGTGGTCGGAGCCTGTCTACTGCTATGCCTACAACGAGGATGCCACGAAGACCACAGGCACTTGGCCGGGCGCAAAGATGACGCTCGACCCGACCACCGGCTACTACACCCTTGACCTCACCGCCTATGGTCTGGATGAGGCCTACTGTATCTTCTACAGCACATCCGGCCGCTATCCCGGCGATATGGAGCCGGGCCTTGCCAACGGCGGCACTACAAAACTCTTCAACAACAGCACCCGCTCCTGGACAGACTACACGCCGGCACCGGTCGCAACGAAGCCCGTTGTCACGATGCCTGCCTCGCAGACCTTCTCGACGAAGCCTTTCTCTGTCACTATCTCCGTGACGGGCGCCACATCTTCTTACTACACCGTCAACGGCGGTGCGCAAGTGTCCTTCTCCGGCAGCACGACAGTATCTTTGTCAGAGACCTCTACGGTCAAGGTGTCGGCTACCAATGAGGCCGGCGCTACCGAGCAGTCGGCTACCTACACCTACAACGACACCCCGACTCCGACCCCGCAGACCGGCGCTCTCGCTTCTTACTACAAGACCAACCCCAACGGCTACGGCCAGAAGAAGACCGTCAGTTCGTATGCCGACTTCACCCTCTCTGACATCATCGCCCAGGGTGCGGCCAACGACGATCCCCGCGTATACCGTCCCAACTCCATGTACGAGGTGCCCATCGACCTGTATGCTCTCTATGCTGCCTACGACGACAACAACCTCTACCTCGCTTGGGATATGACCAACGTGCAGGATGTCGTGGCACCCAGCGACGACTATCCCCTGAGCCAGGGCATACTCTACCAGACCATGAACATGCCCTTCATGCTCCTCTTCGACACGCAGGAGGGCGGCGGCAACGGCACTACCGACGCCACCGGAAGCACCGTATGGGACTCCGGCATCACCTATTCCTCGATTGTCAACCGTGTGGTGATGTGCTCCACCAATGCAGCCAACGGCCCTTACGTCTACGAGAACAACGGCAATCTCATCAACCCCACTGAGATCTACAACGCTGCGACAAGCGGCATCGATTTCAAGGTCAGCAACTTCGGCCTTGGCATCAAGTCGCCCAACGTATACGGCATCAACGGAGGCTACGGCACAAACAACGGCCGTGTCGTCGGCGACATGAAGAGCGACAACGAGAGCAGTGCGGCATGGGTGGACTTCAACACCAAGGGCCACAACTCAAGCACGCTCGACTTCCACTACTACATGGCCATACCCTTGTCTACCCTCGGCACCTCCGCTTCTCAGATAGAGTCGCGCGGTCTCGGCATCATGCTCGTGGCCACGATGGGCAAGTCGGGCATGGACTGTCTGCCCTACGACCTCTCCATGAACGACAGTGCCGACCAGGCCGATACGGAGTCGCAGGAGAACAACTCCTTCGAGAAGAGCGATACCGACAATATCACGGCGTCATTTGCCTACCTTGGCAAGAACGCTTCTACCGCTATCAGAAAGATCGGTGCCGACGCCTGCAACGGCGTGACCAATGTGTACAGTCTGAGCGGTACGCTCGTCCGTGCCAACGTGGCTGTCTCCGAGGCCACCCAGGGTCTTGCCTCCGGTGTATACATCATGAAGAACGCCCAAGGCAAGTATGCAAGAGTCTTTGTGGGCGGACACTGAATGATAGAACCGACAATGCGTCGAATTTTTAGAAATATATAAGGTAATTAGATCGATAACAGCCAGTCATTACAGATTGAATTGACGGGGGGACATTCGATTGTGGGATGCTCCCCCCTTTTTCTTGACGGACGATTCTTAAACGTATATCCCTAAACTCTATGAATAAACATTACATCAAAAAAATGCTTTTGGCGTTTGCGGCAGCGGCAGTGTTGTCCTCCCCTGTGTACGCCGGCAGTGACTTCAACTCCAACCGGACGGACTTCCGCGACGAGTCCATCTATTTCGTGATCACCACCCGTTTCTACGACGGCGACCCCAACAACAATGTGCTCTGCTGGGACAACCAGGCCGAGCAGATCAAGACCGGCGACCCGTGCTGGCGTGGCGACTTCGCCGGCCTGATCGACAAGCTCGACTACATCAAGGCGCTGGGCTTCACCGCCATCTGGATCACGCCTGTCGTGCAGAACGCCTCGGGCTACGACTACCACGGCTACCACGCCATGGACATGTCGAAGGTGGACCTTCGCTACGAGAGCCACAAGGGCAAGGGCAAATATGACGGCGGCAGCACGCGCGACGTCAACTTCCAGACCCTCATCGATGAGGCCCACAAGAAGGGCCTCAAGATCATTCTCGACATCGTGCTCAACCATACCGGCAACTTCGGTGAAGAGAAACTCTGCAAGGAGTTCACCCGCAGCCAGAACATCCTCAACCAGGCCGACATCAACTCCTGTATGATACCCAACGAGGACGTCATCGGCAGCGATTACCTCAACCTCGCATCGGCGGCACAGTACCAGCGCCGCCTCGCCATGATGAAGAACACCGACGGGCAGAACCACGACACCAAGAACTACTACCACCACGTGGCCAACTCCTGGAACTGGGACGAGATCACCCGCTGGTGGGGACAGATCGCCGGCGACTGCGTCGACCTCAACACCGAGAACCCTGCCGTCTGCCAGTACCTCGTGGACTGCTACGGCGAGTTCATCAAGATGGGTGTCGACGGTTTCCGCATCGACACTACGGGCCACATCTCGCGCCTGTCGTTCAACTCGTTCTTCATCCCGAAGTTCATCGAACTGGGCGAGCAGTACAAGTCGAAACGTCTCAACCAGGCCCCGTTCTACATGTACGGCGAGTGCTGCGCGCGTTTCGGCGGCGTGACCTACCGCGACGACGCCCGCCTCTCCAGCTACTACTACACCTGGAAGTCTGACGACGCCAAGGTGGCTGCATGGCAGAGCGTCACCGCCGACGACTGGGCCAGCGTAGAGGTGAAGGAGGGTGCCGACCCGTTGCTCAACATGATCACCTGCGACGAGGGCAAGACCCAGCCCACCAGCGACAACACCTTCATGCTGAACGGCGCCTACCACGAGCCTGACTACACGCAGTCTTCGGGATTCAACGTCATCGACTTCCCCCTGCACTACAACTTCAACAATGCTGCCTCTGCCTACAACCTGGCGTGCGACGGCGACAAGTACTACAACGACGCTTCATACAATGTGGTGTACGTGGACTCCCACGACTACAGTCCTCAGCCCAACGACGGTATCCGCTTCAGCGGCGGCACCGACCAGTGGGCGGAGAACCTCTCCCTGATGTTCACCTTCCGCGGCATCCCCTGCCTGTACTATGGTTCTGAGATCGAGTTCCGCAAGGGATCGAAGATCGACAACGGACCTAACGGTCCGCTGAGCGACACCGGCCGCGCTTACTTCGGCGGATACATCACGGGCAATGTCAACGCCACCGACTTCGGCGAGTACACCGCCGACGGCAACGCCAACGTGACGCTGTCGTCCGACCTCGCGCAGCACCTCATCCGTCTGAACAAGATACGCCAGGCCGTGCCTGCCCTGCGCAAGGGCCAGTGGACCTCCGACGGCTGTACGGCCAACGGCGGCATCGCCTTCAAGCGTGCCTACAAGGACAGCTACGCGCTCGTGGCCCTCAACGGCGGCGCGACCTTCACCGGCTGCCCGAGCGGCACCTACACCGATGTGGTCACCGGCCAGACCTACTCGGGTTCTACCATCACCGTCTCCGCTCCGACCAACCAAGGACAGGTGCGCGTGCTGGTGAAGGACTGGACCGGCGGCAAGATCGGCGAGGACGGCCCGTTCATCTACACCTCCTCGCCCAGCCACAAGAACGGCGGCTCATACGACGGCGAGCAGGAAGCCGGCACCACCTGCTACATCACTCCCGAGGACGCTTGCGGCGAATCGGGCCTGACCTTCTCGCCCAACGGCGGTTCGTTCTCTACCGAGTCGCTTACCGTCAGCGTCAGTCTCAACGAGGCCGCCAAGGGCTGGTACCAGATCAACGGCGGTACAAAGGTGGATGTCACGGGCAACGCAAGCTTCACCATCGGTGCCGGTGATCCGCAAGGCACTGTCTACAACGTAAGCTGGAGCGCAACGGCAACAGACGACAACACGACGACCGGCACCGTGACCTACAAGAAGGTGGGCGTGTATACGCCGACAGTCACCGAAGACGAGAAGTCGGTGTTCCTCGAGACCGACGCCAGCAATGTCACCATCTGGGTATGGAACACCTCGGCCAACTTCACCGGCGGCGACTGGAACAGCAAACCGTCAATGGACTATATGGGTGTCACCGCCACCGGACGCAAGGTCTACAAGTGGACCTACGCAGGTTCGGAGACTTCTGACCCGACCGGCGTCATCTTCCTGCCCGACGGCACGCAGAGCAGTGACCTCGCCTACGTCAACCACGGCTACTATATAGACAATGTATACGACCACACCGTAGAGGCCGACGCATCGGCGGTATCCTATACGGTGTCTCCCGGTTCGACGGCCTTCACCGATCCCATCAAGGTGACGATCACGCCCAAGAACGGCACGGTGGTCTACACCACCGACGGCACCGCGCCTACCGTATCCAGCCATCCCACCGCTACCGCCACGACGCTCACCTTCACCACGACGACCACCCTCAATGTCGGTGCGGTGGACAACGGCCAGGTAAGCAATGTCAAGACTTACACCTATACCCACAAGGACCAGAAGGCCATCACCATCTACGTGAAAGCCCTCTCCGCTCCTTATCTCTACGCCTGGACGCAGGACGCCACCGCTACGAAAGTCATCAACGGCGAGTGGCCGGGCACGGTGATGAGAGGCCGTCTGACCGTAGACGGCACGGACTACTGGACCAAGGCGTTCAGCGATGTCGAGTCGTTCAACATCATCTTCAATATGGGCAGCAGCGCATCGCAGACCCCCGACATCACGGGCATCACCAAGGACACATGGTTTGAGTACGACGGTGCACGGACGGCCAAGGAGATCGATGTCCCGTCGGGCGTCGAAAACATCACTGCCGACGACGAGGCGCAGGGCGAGTTTGTGGTCTACAACTTGCTCGGCGCACGGGTGGCAACGGTCAGCTCCATGGACGAGGCAAGAAAACTGTTGCCCAAGGGCATCTACATCGCCAAGGGACACAAGGTGCTGATGAAGTGACGAGAGTATTTTTGAATCATGGACACCCAGCCCCGTAGGGTAGGGTGGACCCAATAGATGTTTTGGATCATTGGACACCAAGCCCCGTAGGGGCGACATAGTATAGCGTAGGGTTTCTTGCTGACGCAAGCGACAAAGTCGAGCGGCCCCTACGTTT
>CAVHOL010000106.1:0-7415 GCA_963637655.1 bacterium
CCTACACCCTTCGACTTGTTGCCGAGCAGCATGTAGTCGTGGCCGGTGAAGTCGAGCGTGGCGTTGGCCATCTTCTTGTAGGTGCCGCTGAGGATGTTCTCTGTGGGATAGTCGGCGGCCGTCTTGGTGCGCTTGAAAGTGTAGGTGCCTTCATTGTCGGAGTAGAGCAGGAAGCCTACGCCCTTGGGCAGCACTTCGGAGTCATATTTTTCAACGTGTACCGAACTTACGCCGTTGGCATTCTCGCTGTACTGTGTGGCGATATACACGGTGACGCCTGCGGGCACTTCGCCGTTCCACGGCAGACAGGTGGTGGCGTACTTGGCTGAGGTGATCTTCACGTCGAGCTTCTGGTACTTGGCGATGATGCTCTCGAGCTTCTCCTTGACTTCAGAATAGTCATTGTAGTTGGCCGAGCCGGTCTCCTCGAGCACGGTCTTGAGCTCGTCGTTGAGGTCCTCGCGCTCGTCGAGACAGCCGAGGGCCTCGTTGTAGAGGTTCACATACTCGTCATAGGCAGTCTTCTGAGTCTTTGAGATGAAGAGCCAGTCGTTGTTCTTGTCTGCCGTCTGCGCAGCATCGTAACTGCCGTCGGAAATACTGAAATAGTGGTCCTTCTGAATGCCCGAACCTTCCTTTTTGAGTTTGTATGCGCCCACGTTAGGCTGGCTTGTGCTTTGTTCGATGGTGAAGGTGGTGGCACCGGAGTTTTTCTTTAAGCTTGCCGACCATTTACCCCAGCTCACATCGCAATACAATCTGTAGATATCAGAGTTGATGGTGTAACCATTTGACTCATTGTGGATGAACCAAGTGGGAGCATTGTTCACGTCTGTCACGACAGGATTGCTGTCGTGGGAGATGAACATCTTTTGGCCCACATTGTAGAGATATACCTCCTGGTCGTTGCCGACAAGCGTCTCTCCACGCCAGAAATCGGTGGAAGCCGACGGCTCATAGTTGACGGTGACTGTTCCCTTTGCGGTGAAGCTGACGATGACGGGCACGTGGTCGCCGAGCTGCTCGCCGCTGGCGTTGACGTAGCCGTCCTTGTCGAAGGTGATGGTGTTGGCGGTCAGGGCGAGCGTAGCGTCCTTCGGGTTGAGGTAGATCACCTTGTCGACAATCTCGCCTTCCTGGTAGCCGAGTTGGTCTACCATGAGCGCATCGCTGCCAAGCGTGGGATAGGTGCCGTTCTTGCACTTCTCCACCCACACGTCCTTCACGTCATAGAGGTCGGAGAGCGGCGTAGTGAAGAGGTTCAGGATGTCGTCGCGCGTGTAGCGGCTGTTGGTGTCGCCCATCACGATGACGGGACGGCCGGTGTTGGCCTCCTTGATGGCGTTGCAGAGTTGCGTCCACTGCGAGGCGCGGGCTGCATTGTCGGCAGCGTCGGTTTCGGCGTCCATGTGCATGGTGTAGAAATCCACATACACGCCGTCGCCCAGGTCTACCGTGTAGTAGCGGTAGCCCTTGCGTATGAGTCCGTCGGCACCGTTGGTGAACTTGCCGTTGCTTGTGGCCCACTCCGTCCACGACTCGTTGCGGAAGGTGGCGGTGGCCGTCTTGGTCAGAAACTCCAGACCGTCGGTGTTGAAGCGGATGTTGACGTCGTAGTTCTCGGTGGTCAGACCGCCGCGGTAGGTACCGATCGTGTAGTCGTCGGCGAGCGGTGCGATGAGATTGGTGTGGTAGTTGAAGTCCTCGCTGAATGCGAGCACGTCGATGCCCTTTGCCTTGAGGTAGTTGCCGATGTCGGTAGCGCCATCTGCGCCTTTGCCGTCGGGATTGATTTCAAAGTTTAAGATTTTCGTTGGCAGTCCGTCCACATTGAGCGGACACACGGTGAACGTCTTCTCCACGGCCTTGGTGTTGTCGGCCTGGGCCGGCACAGTGCCGATGCCTGTCACGGCAAGCGCCAGGGCTACGGCCCGGACGGAGCGTGAGAGGACATGTCTCAGATTGAGTTTCATTTGTTGTTTGTTGGTTTCGTGTTATATAATGTGTTATATCAATATCAAAGTGTTGTATCAAGTATGTTGGGGCAAGGCAAAGCCCTGAAAGGGTGACACATTCCCAGCCCAGGGTGAGGACGGAGCGAAGCGGAGGACGTAACCCTGGGCTGGGATCGTTACGCCCCTTCAGGGCTTTGATTTCCAGTCTTGGTTACAATGATTGCGTCCTTTCGTGCGCACAAAATAAAACCGAATACACATTGTGATTGCTTCTGCCATTATCCTGTTTGCGTTAGGCGGTGCAAAAGTACCAAAACATATCCGAAATGACGCAGAAAAGGGGAACAAAAATTCTTTCGCCCGACAAATTGTCACGCCTTAGCAACAATTGCTGCACGCACGGCGTACCGGCACGGTCAATGTCGCAGGCACGTCATACCGCCGCAAACAGATTGTAACATCATGCGCCTAACTTTGCACCCGCAATCCGGTATGGGCGGATACCACATCACGCCCATATCCGTACAAGAAACATCAACAAACAGTATCTCTTTTTTATGATTGATTTCAGGACCAACATTGTCACGGCACTTCTCGCCGCCGGCGCATGCCAGAGCATGCTTGCCGCCGTTCCTACGCACGAGGGTGTAAAGACCGTCATGCAGACCAACGACAATGCCGACCCCAAGCCCGACGCCATGCGCGGTACGGTGGTCGACGAGAACGGCGAGCCGGTCATCGGCGCCACAATAAGCGTGGTGGGCGGCTCGGCCAAGACCGTGACCGACATCGACGGACGCTTCTCCATCGCAGGCGTGTCGCAGGGCACCACCATCGAGGTGTCGTACATCGGCTACCGACAGATGCGCACCGCCCTCACCGACGGCGCCACCCTCACCCTGCACGAGGACAACCACCAGCTCAACGAGGTGGTCGTCGTGGGCTACGGCAAGATGCGACGCAAGGACATCACCAGCAGCATCACCACACTGCAGGCCGACGAACTGGGCCGCGGCGTCTACACCACTCCCGCCGAGATGCTGCAGGGCAAGGTGCCCGGACTCTCCATCACCACCAGCAGCGACCCCAACTCGCCCAACATGTCGGTCATCCTCCGCGGCGCCTCCACCCTGCGCGAGGGCGACGCCATGCAGCCTTACTATATTGTTGACGGCATACCCGGCGTCGACCTCTCGCTCGTAGCCCCCGACGACATCGAGTCGATCGACGTGCTGCGCGACGCCACCGCCACCGCCATCTACGGTTCGAAGGCCGCCAACGGCGTGATCATCGTCACCACCAAGCACGGACGCGAAGGCGCGGCACACGTGAGCTACAACGGATATGTGGCCATCGACAATGTGGCACGCGACCTCAAGCTCGCCACCGCCTCCCAACTGCGCGACTACGCCGCCAAGAACAATTTCACTTTGCCCAGCGACGAGGGCGCCGACACCGACTGGCAGAGCCAGGTGGAGCGCACCGGCATCTCGCACAGCCACAACCTCGCCGTGAGCGGAGGCAGCGCCAAGTCCAACTACAATGTCAGCCTCAGCTATATCGACCGCCAGGGCGTCGTCCGCAACACCAGCAACAAGACCTTCGGCGCACGCGCCATGGGACAGTCTACCGTGCTCAAGGACCACCTCACCCTCTCGCTCGGCGTCAATGCCAACCAGACGACCTCCGAGGGTGTCACCACCGGCGCCAAGGGCATGAGCGTCACCGACGCCATGGTGTACTACTCTCCGCTGCAGCCCGTGCGCAACGAGGACGGGTCGTGGTACGGGTCGACCTCGGTCACCAACTACTACAACCCTGTCTCGATGCTCAACGAGGACACGGAGAAGACCGTCTACAAGCGTCTGCAGATCACGGGCAAGGCTGACCTCAAGATTCTCCCCGAACTGATGCTCAGCGCCAACTACTCGTACATGACCGACCAGAACACCTACAGCCAGTACCACTCCACCAAGTCGCAGATCGTCAACACCAACGGACAGGCCCGCCGCAACACCTACCTCAACAACAAGAGCGTCTTCGAGCTATACGGCAACTACGACAAGACCTTCGGCGCCCACCATCTCGGCGCCATGCTCGGCTACTCCTGGGAGGAGAACAACAGCAACGACGGGTTCGGACTCACCGTCAAAAACTTCTACACCGACGCGCAGAAGTGGTACAACCTCACCAACGCCAATGCCATGGACGGCATCGACGGCGTGGAGAGCGGCACGGAGTCGACCCTGCGCATGATCTCCTTCTTCGGCCGCATCAACTACTCCTACAACAGCCGCTACAACCTGCAGGCCACCCTGCGCCGCGACGGTTCGTCGGCCTTCGGCAAGAACAACCGCTGGGGTACGTTCCCCTCCGTCTCGGCCGCATGGCGCATCAGCGAGGAGGAATTTGTGAAGCGGCTCGGCGTCTTCGACGACCTCAAGCTGCGTGTGGGCTACGGCGTGAGCGGCAACTCGCTCGGGTTTGACGCCTACACGGCCATACGCACCTACGGCGCCTCGGGATGGTTCTCCTATACTGACGCCAGCGGCGTGACCTCGCAGATGCATACCATCGCCGCCCTGAGCAACGCCAACCCTGACCTGAAGTGGGAGCGCACCGGCATGTTCAACGTCGGACTCGACTTCGGCTTCTTCCACGACCGCCTCACCGGTACCATAGAGTACTACGACAAGCGCACCTCCGACCTGATCTACGACTACCCCGTATCGACCAACCGCTACCCCTACGGCATGATGACGGCCAACGTGGGCGACATCAGCAACAAGGGCATCGAGCTCACCGTCAACGCCGTACCCGTGCAGACCAAGGACTGGCGGTGGACCACGACACTCAACATCTCGCACAACAAGAACACCGTCGAGAAACTCTCCAACGCCACCTACTCCGTCAACTACATCGACGAGGCCGAACCTGAGATATCCGCCAACACCGGCGTCTACGTACAGCGCCTCATGGAGGGCTGCCCCATCGGACAGTTCTATACCTACGAGTGGGCCGGATACAACGAGGACGGCGTGTCGCAGTACTACGTGCACGACGAGAAGACGGGCGAGCGCACCGGCGAGACCACCATCAAGCCGCAGGACAAGGACCGTACCAAGACGGGATGCGCCCAGCCCAAGTTCACCTTCGGATGGAGCAACACGCTCTCCTGGCGCAAGTGGTCGCTCGGCATGTTCTTCCAGGGTGTGGTGGGCAACAAGATCTTCAACGGTCTCCGCGCACAGTACAACACCGTGTCGCTCATCTCGCAGGGCAAGAACGTGCTCGCCGAGGCCCTCACCGACCAGCGCTACGGCGACGTCAACGCACAGAAGCCTTCCGACCGCTACCTGGAGAACGGCTCCTACCTGCGCCTCTCCACGCTCTCGCTGTCGTACGACTTCGGAAAGATCGGCGACTGGGTCAGCTCGCTCTCCCTCTACGCCACCTGCAACAATGTCTTCACGCTGACCGGATTCAAGGGCGTCGACCCGGAAGTCAACCTCGGCGGACTCACCCCCGGCATCGTATGGCGCAACAACTACTATCCCCGCACACGCACATTCATGGTGGGCGTGAAGGTCAATCTGTAAGCATCATCAGGGCGGTGCCCTACGACACCGCCTGCAAGACTGAAACACCAAAAAGAACGACACAATGAAGAATATCATAAAGGCCGCCGTCATGGCCACCATCGCCGCCGCTGCCACCAGCTGTACCGACCTCGATGTCGACGTCAAGTCGAAAATGACGGAATACCCCGACTCGCCCATCGCCATCGAAGCCAAGATGTCTGACGTGTACTACGCCTTCCGCACCGCTCTGGGCAACGACTACAACCGCGTGCATACCTTCTCCTCCGACGAGGCTACCGGCGTATCCTTCGACGGCGACTACTGGGACAACGGCGAAAACGTGCACCCCACCCTCCACGCCTTCCTCGCCGAAGACCTTCCGGCCAGCTACTGGACCGACCTGGCCAGCGGCATCACCAAGTGCAACAAGGTCATCTCCGACCTCGGCGACAACCCTGCCAGCACCGCACCGGCCCGAGTGATGCGCGCCTTCTACCACTTCATCCTCATGGACAGCTACGGCGACGTGCCCATCCTCGACCATCTGCCCGACGGCGACGAGGCCGTGGTGCGCAGCCCAAGAAAGGACGTGGCCCTCTTCATCGAGAAGGAGCTCAAGGAGTCGCTCCCCAACCTCTCCGTCGCCAACGACGCCTCTACCTACGGCAAACCCAACAAGTGGATGGCCGAGGCTCTGCTCGTGAAACTCTACATCAACTGGGCCGTCTACACCTGCGGCGACGTCACCGCCTATGACCCCGCCACCGTCAGGAACGAGAAGCTCGACGACTGCGTCGCCTACTGCGACGACATCATCAAGAGCGGACTCTTCGACCTGAGCGACGCCTACCGCAAGAAGTTCATGTACGACAACGGATCGCAGATCAAGGACTTCATCTACGCCATGCCCTACGACAAGGTGAACGCTCCGGGCATGTACTACGGACGCTACCGCACCTTTCGCAAGATAGACAACGGCGACACCGTAGGCTACTACAGCGGCAAGATGGGCAAGTCGTGCGCCGGCATCTGCGCCATGAACCCCTCCTTCGCCAGCCTCTTCTCGCTCGAGGGCGACGACCGCAACGCTGCCGTGCTCGGCGGCAAGGTCAACATACACGACGCCATCACGGGCGAAGACACCGGCAAGCCCTACATCTACAAGGGCAGCCAACTGGAGCTCACCAAGACCATCACGCTCAAGGACGGCGGACTGGCCCAGCTCAACTGCGGCGCCACGCCCGACGGATGGCGGCAGGGATGGCGCTCCATCAAGTTCTATCCCAACCCCAACGAGTACAGCGCCTACAACCGCTCGCAGAGCAACGACGTGCCCATCTTCCGCTACGCCGACATCCTGCTGACCAAGGCCGAGGCCATCGTGCGCGGTGCCAAGGCCACCAACGGCGACACCCCGCAGTCGCTCTTCGACCAGATACGCGCCTACGTACACGCTCCGCTGCTCGGCCACACGCCCTCGCTCCAGGAACTGCTCGACGAGCGCGGACGCGAATTCTTCGACGAAAACTGGCGCCGCAACGACATGATACGCTTCGGCACGTTTGAGAGCGAATACGGATTCCATGTGCACAGCAACCCCGACGCACGCTTTGACAAGACCTGCCGCATACTGCCAGTACCGCAGAGCGTCATGAAAGAAAACACCAACTGGACACAGAACGCCGGATACTAAGCACACACCGGCCCGACAGTCCATATTCCGACAAAAGGGAACCGCCCCGCACACCATCGCCATGCCGGGCTGTTCCCTTTTTTCTGTCTTTTGTCTTGCCGGGCTGTTGACAACCTTTCTGTTATTATTTTAGGCGTGTTCTAAAAATTCCACGCATTATTAAATTCTATTTTGACGGGTATGCTC
>CAVHOL010000107.1:0-7267 GCA_963637655.1 bacterium
AGGCGGCTGATGCGTATGCCTTTGCCACATCGCTCGTGAAGGGGTGTATGCCTATGTGGTTTGAAAGCCTTAAATCGCTAATCTGTTGGTGTAGAGCGTTTTTACCCCCCCCCATTGCCATATATGTCAAGATGCCAATCGGGGTGATGTTGTGCAACTTTCTTCCATGCGTCTATGAGCAGGTCGTAGCCTTTTTCCGGGGAGAAGCGGCCAAGCGACACCACACGGCGGCTACGATAGTTGCAAGGATCTACGGGCTGCATATTGGTGAAATTGGGGATTACCTCCACACGACGTGCCGCAGTCCATAGCGCCGCGTCACCTTCCGTCAGCGTGGCGACGGCAGTGGCCGAGCGGGCTTCGCGTCCGATGGTAAGTTTGCTGTACCAAGGCGACAGCCGCTCGCGGATGATGTCGCTTAGGCTACCGTGACACTCTATGACCGTCTTGACCTTGAGCTGTCGGAAACCGTCGGGTATGTAGTTGAGTGTCGTCACGACGATGTCGGGATGCAAGCTGTCGAGAGCCTCCAAGAGTCTACGCTTTGACTGTCGTCGCCAACGTAGCCTGCCTAAAAAGAACCCGATGGGATTTGCCCAAAACGACTTCTTCGGGTCGAATATTTGCCCGAGGCTCAATTGCCGCACCTTGTCGGAGAGCGCATAGACGTTCTCGCTGTTGTTGCGTTGGCAGAGACACACCACGCTGACGTTCCAGCGCCCAGTGTCGGCCAAGGCATTGAGCTTGTCGGCCTCAATGCGGTTCAGGCCGCCCCACACGCTCAATGACTGCAGGATATATACGATATTGGGGTTGTTTTGTTGCATGGGGATGGGTTGAGAGTATAGGATACGTGAAGTTTGAAGCGAGTTGAATTATGCGCCCCCTACAGGGGCAATGCGTGGTTACGGCATTGAAAGATAAGGCCGAGGCCCTATCCTATATTATGTCGCCCCTACGGGGCTGGGCGCACCGATGCGCGTTGCCTATGGATTGTTACCTGCGTCCTTGCGTTGCGTTTTCTACGGGGCTGGGCATACCAAATGGTTTGGCATTCCCGCCCCTGTAGGGGGCGTATATTATAGCGTAGGGGTTTCTTGCTTAGGCAAGCGACAAAGTCGAGCGGCCCCTACGTTTCACAGTTGTACTCTACCGCTGCCCCTGTAGGGGGCGCACAATTCAATCCCAGGCATAACGCTCGTCGAGGCCGGCGTTGTACAATTGGCATATCCGCCGGAACTCGTCTTGGAATGTCACTTTCTTGTGGTGCTCTTCCTGGTTTTTAATATATTGTGTGACGGCCGGCACATGACTATGACTGATGCTGAACGCCCCATAACCGTCTTGCCAACAAAAATGGCTGAACGGTGACGGTGTGTGTTCATTGATCCATTGGGATGTGCATGATTTCACGGTGCGTACCACGTCAGACAAGTTTTTCGTTCTGTCCAGACAGAAGAGTATGTGGATGTGGTTGGATGTACCGCCCACACAGATGGCAGGACATTTGTTTTCGTTGAATATTCCGGCCACGTATGCATGCACCTCCGCAAGATGTTGTTTGGGAAGTGTCTCCGATCGCCCTTTTGTGGAGAACACCAGGTGGATATAGTTTTTGGCAAGCGTTTGTGACATGACGGGAGTGTTTTTCCGTATAATAGAGAACGGTGGGTGAATTATGCGACGGGGTTGAATTATGCGCCCCCTACAGGGGCAATGCGTGGTTACGGCGTTGAAAGATAGGGGTAAACCCCTATCCTATATTATGTCACCCCTACGGGGCTGGGCGTGCAGATATACGTTTCCCATGGATTGCGTACACCAATGCGTTGTCATTTCCTACGGGGCTATGCATGCCGATAGTTTGCCATTCCTGCCCCTGTAGGGGGCGTATATTATAGCGTAGGGGCTCGCCCCTACGTTTTAGAATTGCGTTGTTTTGTTGCCCCTGTAAGGGGCGCATAATTAAATTGACGCGATGAGGTGTGTTATCCGTCCTCTGCACCCTACACAAACACCGCATCGTCATACCGCAGCATGAGCATGCCGTCAGTCCAACTGTCGTCATAGGCGATGGACTCGCCGAGCAGATACTCGCGGATGAGGAGTTCGGGATAGTTGGCGCCGCTCATGTAGGTGAGCGGATAGCCGCCGCCGAAGCGGGGGTTGACCTCTATGCCCACGATGTCGTGGGTGTCGGGGTGGAAGAAGAGTTGCATGCAGATGCAACCCACGCAACCGTCGATGCGGGCGAGACGTTCTTTCAGATAGGGCACGATGGCATTCTTCGCCGTGCGCCCCTTGTTGATCTCGCCGGCGCGTATCTCGATGCGTTCGCGCGGCACGATGCTCTTCACCTCGTGGTCGCGACCGAAATACATATCGACGGTGTATTCACGATATACCTTGCGGTCGATGTACTCCATGAACATCAGTTTGTCATCATGCAGGATGTCATCGGTCAGCTCCTCACGCTTGGTGATGAAGTGGAGGTTGGTGCTCAGCGACCCGTCGTAAGGCTTGGCGAAGAGCGGAAAGGTGGGATGGTGCTTGTCGATGGGCTGCGGCACACGGATGTCGTGGTTGGCGAAGAAGTCGCCCGTCAGCCGTTTGTCACGGCACACGCCAACGAAAGCCTCGTCGCCCACGATGACGTGGATGCCCTCGGCAAGGAAACGTTCCTTCTGGGCGGCAAGCATCATCAGTTCGGTGTCGATGGTGGGAACGACAATGCCCACGCCATTCTCAAGGCAGAGCGAGAGCAAGAGGTCGGGATATTCGAGAGCCGTCACGCGGGGAACGGCAAAGCAACCATCGCTCACGTAGGCGGCAGGCGCCATGTCGGGGCGCATGTCGGTGGTATAGACTTTGGCCTCGGGGAAGAAACGCCGGAGCGTCTCCTTGAAATAGCGGGTCAGCGCCACACGCTTGCCGGCGGAGGTGATGAGTATGTTAGTTTTTTCCATTGAAATAGTCCATTGTCGCCGACGTGCCGTCGGTGGTGTTGATGTCCTTGCGCGAGAGCACGTTGCGGACGGTGAGGAAGAGTATCTTCAGGTCGAGTGCCAGACTGATATGATCGACATAGTACACGTCCAACTCAAACTTGCGTGTCCACGTGATGGTGTTGCGTCCGTTCACCTGTGCCCATCCCGACATGCCGGGCGTGACGAGGTGGCGGCGGTGCTGCTCCTCACTGTAGAGCGGCAGATACCGCACCAGCAGCGGCCGCGGTCCGATGAACGACATGTCGCCGCGCAAGATGTTGATGAGCTGCGGCAGTTCGTCGATGGACGTGGAGCGCACGAAGCGGCCCACGGGTGTCAGCCGGTCGCCGTCGGGCAAGAGATTGCCGTTGGCATCGCGCTCGTCGGTCATGGTCTTGAACTTCAGCGCCTTGAAAATACGCTCGTTCTTGCCCGGCCGATCCTGTGCGAAGAACACGCCCGCCCCCTTGTTGGCAAAATGCAACAGGATGATGACCGCCAGCATGAGCGGCGAGAGGACGATGAGCAACAGTAGGGCGCCGAGGAAGTCGACCGCGCGCTTTATGTAGCGGGAGTAGATGTGCATGTGTGTATATATTATTCAGGCAACCATTTTGTTGACCATTCCGCCAAAGGCGAGGGACAAGCCAACATACCACAGTTTTGCTGCAAGTTGAGAAAAGAGAAGCGTATCCGGTGCTTTGGGTGATAACGTTCGTTATACACTACGATACTTCTTCCGCTGACACAATTCTCGGCTTTTACTTCCACAGGAATGACCTCGCTCTCATGTTGCAACAGAAATTCTATTTCCGCCTTTCCTTCCGATGACCAGTAATATGGTGTTGCTCCGTAAGACGGCAACAGGCACTGCAGAACGGCATTCTCGGCCATAGCTCCCTTAAATTCCGTATAGTTGGCAGTAGGGTCGATGACAATGCTGCCGGGCAATCCCGAAAGGCGACGCAACAGTCCGCAATCTGAGGCATAGACCTTGAATGCGTCCGGTTCTTCGTAGGCAGCCAAAGGCATGCCAGGTTTTGAAACTGCATTCACCCGGTATATCATGCCTGCATCTTCGAGCCACAACAGGGCGTCCTCGTAGTCACGGCTGCGTGCGCCCTTCTTTATTACTTTGTAGACAAACTTGCGGTTTTCCTTTGCAAGTTGTGACGGCAACGAATGCCAAATGGCATGTATGCGCGGTATTTCGCGCGGCTCGGCATACTTGGCAAAGTCAAGTTCATACAATTCGAGTATGCCTTGCAGCACCTCGTCTACGGCTTGCATGCCTTGATTTTCAAGCATGGTCACAACCGCCTCGGGCATTCCGCCAGATACCATGTATCTGCGGTATTCCGATTTCAGTTTGTCGAGTATGATAAGAGGCAATTTCTGCGGTTCCTCCATTTCCTCGACGAAACGGAACGTAGCGGCATCGCAAGCACGAAGATACTCCCTAAAAGTGATGGGAAACATCCGCATTACCTGCACTTTGCCTACCGGCACCGTCATGCGCCGTCTTTTCACGGCCACCCCCAACAGAGAGCCGGCGGCAATGATGTGCCATTCGGGGGCATCCTCGCAGAAATACTTCAAGGCGTTGAGGGCTTCCTCGCACTCCTGTATCTCATCGAAGATGATCAGCGTCCGCCCCGGCACGAGCGGCACGTCGCAGTATAAGGTGAGCTCTTTGATGATGCGGGCAGGCTCCTTCGACAGGGTGAATGCCGCCTTCAGCTCCTTTTGGCGGTCGAAATCGAATTTGGCGGTATGGTCAAAACATTCGTTTCCAAACTCTTCCATTGCCCAAGTCTTGCCAATCTGACGTGCACCTTTCAGTAGGACGGGCTTGTGTGTTTTGGCGTCTTTCCACTCTTTCAGCCGCTTGACAATGTCTCTTTCTATTCTCATGCATTACACTGTTATGTTCGGATTTGTGCCAAATTTGACACTTTTCCGAACTTGTTGAGTGCAAAGATACACTTTTCTCAGATAAACAACAAAACAATATCGGAAAGATCAGTTGTTTTTTTGCTACAATTTAGGGACGTTGAGCACGTTGCGAAAGGTTTCCAATGCGTAACGTCATTCCCCAGCCACCTCACGGTAATAGTCCTTGAGGCACTGGCGCACGAAGCCTTGCTCGTAGCGGTCGGCCACGAGGCGGCGGGCGTTGGCGGCCAGGCGGCTTGTTGTCGCCGCGTCGTCGGCATAGAGGCGCATGGCAGTGTAAAGGTGGTCGGCATCGTGAGGCGGGACAATGGTACCGTTCTCATTGTCGATGATGATCTCGCGCGAACCGTTGATGTCGGTCACGATGCACGGCAACTGCATGGCCCCGGCCTCGATTACCACATTAGGAAAGCCCTCGCGGTAGCTGGCGTGCACCAAGGCATTGGCTGCCGCATAGTAAGGACGCACGTCGGCTTGGTTGCCCACGGCGTGTATGTTGGCGCACGCTGCGATAGCCGCCTTCGTGTCCGCCGGCAGCGGGTCGAGCAGCGGTTCCTCGTCGCCCACAAGCAGCAGGTGCGCCTCAGGGTGGTCGGCGAGCAGACGGGTGAACGCCGCCGTGAGTTCGGCTATGCCCTTGTCTTTCACCACGCGTCCCACGGCGATAAAGACGAAACTCTCTTCCGTAGCGCCCATCTCGCAGCGTATCTCCTTCGCTTGCCGCATCACCTCATCGGTGCGGTCGTAGTGGCGGAGGTCGATACCGCGCACGTTGCCATAACCCAGCACACGCACTGCCTTCCGCGTGATACCGAAACCCACAAGGTCGTTTCTCACGCCCTGTCCCTCGGCCACCACATGTGTGGCGCAGGCGCAGGTCAGCGCGTCGGTGAGCATGAGCAACCGGCGTTTCAGTCCCGTGGCCGTGGGAAACACCAGTCCGGTGAAGGTGTGTATCCTCACCGGCACGCATGCCAGCCATGCCGCCATCATGCAGAGCAGACCTGCCTTGGGCGTCATGCTGTGGATGATGTCGGGGCGCTCGCGGCGCAGCACCCTTGTCAGGCGGCAGAGCGACACGAGGTCGTTCAGCGGCGAGATGTGGCGTTGCATCTTCACCGCCACGGTGCGCACGCCCTCACGGTGGGCAATGGTGTCGAGCTCCTTGCCGGGCGACGAGAGCGCCACGACCTCATAGTCGGCCGACAGTTCGCGCAGCAGTCCGCGGCAGAACACGTCGAGCGAACTGGGCACGGTGGCGGAGCGTATCAGTTTCTTCATCAGCGGATGGGTGGTGTCGGTGTCAGAAGCGGAGCGCCATGGTCAAGCCGGCGCCCTCGGGTGTCGCGAAAGGAGCGAACGCCGTGGAGACATCGCGCTTCTTCACCGTGGCTTTCTTGGCGCCTTTGCTGTAGTAGGCGTCGAAGAGGTTGTAGATGTACATGCCTGCTGCCACGCCCACGGCGAGGTAGCCCATCTGGTTGTACGACTTGGCCTTCGAGTCCCAGCCATAGCCTGAATACTTATGGTCGCGGGCGAAGAAATAGATGGCACCGCCGATGGTGGCGGCTTCGGTGGCCCAAATCACGACGGCTTTGGTGCGCTGTCCCTTGTTCCACTGCCCGAGGCCGGGGATAATCGATTGTACCATCGACTTGGTACCGTAGAGCTCTGTGATGTCCACGTCATCGAACTGGGGCTCGGTGTTCTTCTCCGACACGGCAATGAGCTGGTAGAGAGTCCAGTCCCAGTTGGAGGTGACATCCTCGCTGAACACCTCCTGCTGGTCAATGATCTTGTACTTGAACCACGCGTCCTGTCCGAAGGAGATGATGTGTGCCGTGGTGTCAACCTTGGCTTGGTTCTCCGACAGGCAGTAATCGGTGGCGAGTTTTTCCACGAGGGTGTTGAGGCGCGTCTTGTGGAGGAGATCCTTGTCAGTGAGGAAAGGCTCGGTGAAGACAAAGCGGTAGGTGTCGTTGGATCGGTTGGCGTTGAGCTTTGCGATGGCTTTGTCGTTGGCCCACATGGGCTTGCTTGCAGCAAGGCAGGGTAGGGCGGTGGAGAGTGTGAGGCACAGTGCTGCAAGGCACAGTGCACGTCGGATGATGGTGTTCATAATCGTATGGTGTTTTTGTTTGTATATTCGTGTGCATACCCCTCGACGGTCTTGTCGATGTCGTATTCTGCGGCGCGGCGCTGGCAGGCGGCCGTCACATTATTATATAGTGCCTTGTCGGTGGCGAGGCGGCGTATGGCATCGGCGAAGGCCTCGGGCGTGTTGGGCACGAGAAGGCCGGCGCCCTGCAACGTATCGCGCACGC
>CAVHOL010000108.1:0-7199 GCA_963637655.1 bacterium
ATCTGCTCGGCTAAAATTCAAAAATCCATCAAAGGTAATTTTTAGAACCCGCCTTTACGGATTCTTTTGCCATGGCGACGAAAGATACCGCCGGTTGTCGCGCTTTTCCGGCTCTACTTGAAGAGTCTGCGGAAAGCGATGGGGATAGGGGTCTCAAATTCCATCGGTGCCCCTGTCACCGGGTGGGTAAAGCACAGGCGGTAGGCATGCAGGCACAGGCGGTGTATGGGGTCGTTGCCGTTGCCGTACTTGATGTCGCCGCAGACGGGATGTCCCATGTCGGCAGAATGTACGCGTATCTGGTTCTTGCGACCCGTTTCCAGACGGTATTCCACAAGCGAATGGTCGGTGGTGCGGTCCAGTACATGGAAATGGGTGACGGCATACTTTCCGCCGTTGTCGACCGGCGAGGAATAGGTTACGTATGCGTTGTTGTCCTTGAGCCAGTTGGCTATGGTGCCTTCGTCGTCCTCCATCTCTCCGCTCACTACGGCCACGTATCGGCGGTCGTATACGATATCGTGCCAATTGTGCTCGAATATCTGTTCGGTCTCTATGTCTTTGGCATAGACCATCAGTCCGCTGGTGTCCCGGTCAAGCCGGTGGACGACATGTGCGCGGCAGCGCTGGTGGTCTTTGTGGAAGTAGTCGTCAAGCACTGACTTTACGTTGAGCGAAGAGTGTCCGGCTGCCATGGAGAGGATGCCGATATTCTTTTCCACAACGACGAGCCAGCGGTCTTCGTATACGATGTTGACATATCGGCTGCGGAAGGTGTTGTTTTTCTTTGTACGGCTAACGGATACCTTCATGCCGGGTTTCAGCTCGTAGTCGAACTGTGTCACCACTTTTCCGCCCACCTTGATGCCGCGTCCTTTGAGCGTAGCCTTGATTTTTGAACGGCTTCCACCTGCATGGGTCAGCAGGAATTCGAGCAGTGGCGTGGTTTCCCGTACCTCATAATGGTCGTATTCGCCTTCCCGTCTGTACATATTGCTGTCGCGTCGTGTCGCCTTGTTATCTTGCCTCGTCATTGCGTGTATTTTCGTTTTAGCGACAAACTTACACATTTTTCCCGAGAAATCGGGAACGAGACTCGTTTTTTTTCCGTAACTTCGCATCATCCAAGCAAAGGCTTGAGCCATGTCAAGTCCTTGCCCGTTTGCTTCATTTGAAAAAGGTACGGATTTCGTCCTTGCGAGATGACAGTGTGAAAACAATTTGAAAACCATCTATACTGAAACAACCATGACCATCCAAAAGACGCGTATCGTCATCATGGGTATCGCCTGCTGTCTGTCGGGCGTATCGTTTGCCCAAAAACCAGTCTACAAACAAGCCGACCGTCCTGTGGAAGAACGTGTGGCCGACCTGCTCGGCCGAATGACCACAGAGGAGAAGATAGCCCAACTGTGCTGCCCGCTCGGCTGGGAAATGTATACCAAAACCGGTACCAATGGAGTGACCGTTTCCGAACTTTTCAAGCAGAAGATGCAGAAAGCCCCCATCGGGTCCTTCTGGGCTGTGCTCCGTGCCGATCCGTGGACGCAAAAGACGCTGGAGACCGGTCTCAATCCGGAATTGTCGGCCAAAGCGCTCAATGCCCTCCAGCGCTATGCGGTAGAGAAGACACGGCTTGGCATACCCATTCTTTTTGCTGAAGAGTGCCCGCACGGCCATATGGCAATCGGCACGACCGTATTTCCCACGTCGCTCGGAGCGTCGTCGACATGGAATCCGGAATTGTTGTACCGTATGGGAGAGGCCATCGGTCTCGAGGCGGCATCGCAAGGTTCAAATATCGGCTACGGCCCGGTCCTTGACCTGTCGCGCGAGCCGAGATGGTCGCGTATGGAAGAAACGTTTGGCGAAGACCCCTGGCTTGCAGCCACGCTTGGCACTTCTGTCGTGAAGGGCATGCAGGGCGACAACTCCGCCGACAAAAACCATGTGGTCTGCACCTTGAAGCATCTCGCTGCCTATGGCGTGCCCGAGAGCGGTCATAACGGCGGAGGTGTCAATGCCGGCGAGAATGTGATGCGCTCGCAATACCTGTTGGCTTTCGAGAAGGCTGTAAAGGCAGGGGCCGGTACGGTGATGAGTTCCTACAACTGCATCGACGGCGTCCCTTGCACGTCCAACCGGCGTTTGCTCACTGACATGCTGCGAGGAGAGTGGGGATTCAAGGGTTTTGTATACAGTGACCTGCTGTCCATCGAAAGCATAACGCTCGCAGGCGCTGCCGCCGACGACAAGGAGGCCGCCGCGCAGGCTCTGAAGGCGGGACTCGATATGGATCTCGGCGGCAACGCTTTTGGCAATCACTTGCAGGAAGCTCTCGATGAGGGATTGGTGACGATGGCCGACATTGACCGTGCTGTGGCCAATGTGCTCGGAATGAAGTTCCGGCTCGGCCTTTTTGAAAATCCGTATGTCTCTCCCAAGCGGGCCAAGGAGGTCTGCCGGTCGGCAGAGCACAAGCAGCTGGCCGAGGCTGTCGCACAGGAAGGTACCGTGCTGCTGAAGAATGACGGCATATTGCCTCTGTCGCGCCACATGAAGCGCATTGCTGTCATTGGCCCAAACGCCGACATGCCCTACAATCAGCTCGGTGACTATACCGCTCCGCAAGACCGGAAAGAGATATCTACTGTCCTGGACGGCATCAAGGCGCTTGCCGGTGCAGAAACCGAAGTGGTGTACGAGCGGGGATGTGCCGTGCGTGACACTGCCGTCGCAGATATTCCCGCCGCTGTGCGTGCTGCTGAGCGTTCTGACGCTGTTGTGCTTGTAGTCGGCGGTTCGAGCGCACGCGATTTCAAGACAAAATACATCGCTACTGGTGCCGCTACCGTAGACGAGAGCAAGGGAATACCCGATATGGACTGCGGTGAGGGCTTCGACCGTGCTACGCTCGATCTTCTCGGCAAGCAGGAGGAACTCATTGCGGTCGTGGCCAAGACGAGCAAACCGCTTGTCGTCGTCTATATAGAGGGCCGTCCGTTGTTGATGAACCAGGCCTCAGAGGTGGCCAATGCGCTGCTTACGGCCTGGTATCCCGGTGAGCAGGGCGGCAAGGCCATCGCATCGCTGCTTTTCGGCGATGCCAATCCTTCGGGACGCCTTTCTGTCAGCATTCCGCGTAGTGTAGGACAGGTGCCTATATACTATGGGCAGGGCAAGACGCGTGACTACGTCGATGTGTCTTCAACTCCGCTCTATCCCTTCGGGTACGGTTTGAGCTACACTACTTTCGATTATTCGGATCTTCGTGTTACACCCGTGACAGCCTCTTGCGATTCTGTCGATGTCGCCCTTACCGTCCGCAACAGTGGCAGTCGTGACGGCTATGAGGTCGCCCAGCTCTATCTGCACGACCGTGCTGCAAGTGTGGCCCAACCGCAGATGGCTTTGCGTGCATTTGAAAAAGTGTACTTGAAGGCAGGCGAGAGCCGGCAGCTGACCTTCCATCTCGGCTTCGACGAGCTGTCCATTATCGACCGCGAGATGCGGCGTGTCGTAGAACCGGGTGCATTTGAGGTGCTTGTAGGCGCATCCTCGCAGGATATCCGTCTCAAGGGAGAGTTTACGGTGAAATAGAAATGACGATTTTGTTGCCAGCCGCTTTGTGCAGTCAGGACGATGTGGCTTTGTGGCAGAAGACTGTCTGATAGCGTAGGGGCTGGATCTGAAAAAGGTTCAGCCCTAATTCTTTGGCTTTTTTGCGGGCGAAAACACAAAAAATATTAAATGTGTATAAGCAAGAGGGGAAAAGCTTTGTCGGTTTCTGAATTTATCGTAATTTTGCACGCTGTTTGGAATAGGTATCAAAAAACGAAAAAAAAGAAAAGTAGCAATGTCGAAAATTTGTCAAATTACGGGCAAAAAAGCTCAGATAGGCAATAACGTGTCCCATTCGAAGCACCGCACAAAGCGCTCTTTTGACGTGAACTTGTTCTCTAAGAAGTTCTATTACGTAGAAGAGGAATGTTGGATTAGCCTTAAAATCAGCGCAGCCGGTCTGCGTACAATCAACAAGTTGGGTCTTGACGCAGCACTCAAGCAGGCTGTGGCTAAGGGCTATTGTGACTGGAAAGACATAAAAGTAATAGGAGAATAACATAATGGCATCAAAGAAAGCAAAAGGCAATAGAGTGCAAGTGATTCTGGAGTGCACTGAGATGAAGAACAGTGGACTGCCTGGCACAAGCCGTTACGTGACTACCAAGAACCGTAAGAACACTCCCGATCGTATGGAGTTGATGAAGTATAATCCTATCTTGAAGAAGATGACTCTTCACAAAGAAATAAAGTAATAATAGAATATGGCAAAGAAAGCGGTCGCTACCCTCCACGAAGGTTCTACGGATGGTCGCGCATATACAAAAGTTATCAAGATGGTAAAGAGCCCCAAGACTGGCGCTTACGTCTTTGATGAGCGTATGGTTCCGAACGAGGCTGTAAAGGACTTCTTCAAGAACTAATTCTGCTCAAAACAGCGAACATACAAACGCAACGATATGAGGCGTGTCGGCATCTCCCGGCACGCCTTTTTTTCTTACTGCAAAGACCTTAAAACCTATGTTACCTAAACGAAACCTTGTGCTCTTTCTGCTGGCCGTAGTGTCGTTGTCGGCTTTTGCGGCAACACCGATAGAAGGATTGCTTGAACGTATAGACAAGGGCGCCTCGAAGAAAATATTGACGGAAACGGTGAAATCCGATCAGGATTTCTTCGAAATCTCCACAAAGAACGGCAAACCATGCATACGCGGCAACAATTGCGTGAGCATCGCTTCCGGTGTCAACTGGTACTTGAAATATCATGTCGGGGTGCATCTTGCATGGAACTCCATGCACGCCTCGCTGCCCGCCTCCCTTCCGCTTGTGTCTTCTCCGGAGCGTCATGAGGCGGGGGTGAAATACCGGTACTACCTCAATTACTGCACGTTCTCTTATTCGATGGCATTTTGGGGCTGGCAGCGTTGGGAGCAGGAACTCGACTGGATGGCACTGCACGGCATCAATCTCTGTCTGGACATTGTGGGAACCGATGTGTTGTGGCGCAACGTACTGTTGAGGCTCGGCTATTCCAAGGAGGAGGCCAATGGCTTCATTGCCGGTCCGGCGTTTCAGGCCTGGTGGCTGATGAACAACCTTGAGGGGTGGGGCGGACCCAATTCTGACAACTGGTACCGTCAGCGCGAACAGTTGCAGAAGAAAATCATGAAGCGGATGGGCGAATTCGGAATCAGTGCTTGTCTGCCGGGATACTCCGGAATGGTGCCTCATGACGCAAAGCAGCGTTTGGGGCTTGACGTGGCCGATCCAGGCAAGTGGTGTGACTATAGGCGTCCGGCTTTTATCCAGCCTACGGACCGGCGCTTTGCAGAGATTGCCGCCGTCTATTATCAAGAACAGCAGAAACTCTATGGAAAGGCGGATTTCTACAGTATGGATCCCTTCCATGAGGGCGGCAATGCTGACGGTGTCGATCTGCCGGCTGCCGGAGCGGCTATCATGAAGGCCATGAAGAAGGTCAATCCCAATGCAGTCTGGGTAATACAGGCGTGGGGTGACTGTCCTTTTCCCGACATGATACGGGGCTTGAAAGGCGGAGATATGCTTGTGCTTGATCTCTATTCGGAAAACCGACCGCAGTGGGGTGATCCCGAGTCGACGTGGTTCCGCAAGGACGGTTTCAACGGGCATGGCTGGGTTTACTGTATGCTTCTCAACTTCGGGGGCAATGTGGGGCTTTTCGGAAAACTGCAGCATGTGGTAGACGAGTACTACAAGGCCCGCCAAAGTTCATTCTCCACGACCTTGAAAGGGGTCGGACTGACCATGGAAGGGATAGAAAACAATCCGGTCATGTACGAGCTGGTCAGCGAATTGCCTTGGCGCTCCGGAAAATTCGTATGGGACAAGTGGCTTCGGGACTATGTTGAGGCACGTTACGGAAATCCCGAAAATGCCAAGATACAGGAAGCATGGCAACTGCTTGCCCGGTCGATATACGGTGCTCCGGCACGGCTGACCGAGCAGGGGTGCCACGAGTCGGTGTTCTGTGCCCGTCCTTCCCTTGATGTGTACCAAGTGTCGTCGTGGTCGGAAATGGAAGAGTACTACAATCCCGACGATGTGATACGTGCTGCACGGCTAATGGTAGAGGCTTCGCGTGAGGTGAAGGCCAATGACAATTTCCGGTACGACCTTGTAGACATCATGCGTCAGGCGATAGCCGAGCAGGCTAGGTATGTATATGGGGAGGCAGTAGCGGCATACAAGGCAAAAGACCGTATGGTATTCGACCATGCTACAAGGCGCTTCTTGGACTTGCTGCTTCAGCAAGACAGGATGTTGTCGTCTGTACCCGACTTTATGGTAGGCCGTCGTCTGCATGATGCCCGAAGCCTTGGGGCTACCGATGCCGAGCGCGACCATTATGAGTGGAACGCCCGGGTGCAGATCACGACGTGGGGCAACCGCAGTGCGGCTGAGCGCGGCAAGCTGCGTGAGTATGCCCACAAAGAGTGGAGTGGGGTGCTCGCCGACTATTATTATCCGCGTTGGAAAGCTTATTTTGATGCCCTTGCGGCAACACTTGACGGTCAGCCGATGCGCTTGTTTGATTTCTATGCGATGGATGAACAGTGGACGCTTCGCCACAATCCGTATCCGTACGAGGCGCAAGGCGATCCCGTGGAGTTTGCGCAAAAGGCGTATGTCAGCGTCTTCGGCAATTGCTGTGTGCATCCGTAGTATCTGACGGTTGCGCCGCGCTTTTTTCAGAGGCCCTTGTACGGTCACTACAAAGGCCTTGTACTGACAGTACAAAGCCTTTGTAGTATTTCGGTCTTGCCCAAAAGGTCTGCCAAAGGCTTTTGGGGGCTTCCTTAAGGCGGGTTCTAAAATTTACCTTTGATGGATTTTTGATATTTAGCCGGGCAGGTTTTTTCGTCTTTCTGAAGGAGCATAGCGGGCTATGCGACTGAAGAAGGACGAAAAAGATGCCGGATAAAATCAAAAAGACACAAAGAGTATATCCGTCAAAATAGAATTTAATAATGCGTGGAATTTTTAGAACACGCCTAAGGCGGGTTCTAAAAATTACCTTTGATGTATTTTTGAATTTTAGTCGAGCAGATTTTTCTGTCTTTCTGAAGGAGCATAGCGGGCTATGCGACTGAAGAAGG
>CAVHOL010000109.1:0-7124 GCA_963637655.1 bacterium
TCTGCTCGGCTAAAATTCAAAAATCCATCAAAGGTAATTTTTAGAACCCGCCAAATTCACTTGAAATCCATCTTGTATACATTGGTCTCCTTTTGCACAAACCCCATCGATCGGTAGAGCCTGTTGGCCGCCTCTCTGGCCGGCCGTGAGGTGAGCATGAGGGTGTAGGGAGTGGATGCCTGTGCCTCGACTATGGCGTGGTCGACCAGCATCCGGGCCAGTCCGCGGCCGCGAAAACGTGCGTCGGTCACCACGTCCTCGATCCATGCCTTGCGGCCCGTTGGCGAGCAGTAGAGACACAATGTGCACATGGCGGCCACAGTACCGTCGATGCTGGCGAGGAAAAGGCGGCTGTTGGCGGACGCTACGATGTTGTGAAGATCTTCGCGACTGACAGGGCGTGTATCGGGATCGAGCTGGGGCAGCAGACGGTTGACGGCTTCCAGTGTTTCCGCAGTGTAGTCTGTGGCCTCGAAGATGCAGATATTGTCGGTAGATGGTGTGTCGTTTGTCATAAGATATAACGTATTGTATGGTGTATGTGTGTGGCCCCGAAGCGGGGTGTTGCTCTGCAAAGGTAGCGAAAAACTGGCAGACATCCCGTCTTGAATGACGGTAATGGCCGGGCTGCGGTGCTGCCTGTGTCCGCACCCGGCGAAAAAGCCTCTTGCGCATTGCTTCGCGGTGTGCGTTTTTACGGTGTAGAACAGGGTAGGGAAGAGGATGAAAAATATTGTAACATTTCTCATGGGAGTAAGTTTTCTTTTAAGATTTATTCGTAACTTTGCAAACTGAAAATAGCAATTTTGGGGTGAAACGACCCGTTTCGCGACCGTGGTCGTTTCGTTGAAGCCTTAAGCCTGTGGTTTTCAAATACGTATTAAATAATATTATTATATCTTTTTATGAATTTTATTTTCTTAATTACCGTTATCTTGACGGCCATTGTATTGGTTGTGGGAGCATACGTAGTTGCAAAGCTCGTGGGCCCGCGTTCGTACAATCCGGTGAAAGGGCAGCCGTTTGAGTGTGGTATTCCGACGCGCGGCACCTCATGGCTGCCGGCCAACGTGGGCTACTACCTCTTCGCCATCCTCTTCCTGATGTTCGACATCGAGACCCTCTTCCTCTATCCTTGGGCAGTGGTAGTCAAGCAGTTTGGTCCGATGGCTCTCGCAAGCATCGGTTTCTTTATGCTGGTATTGGTATTTGGCCTTGCATACGCATGGCGGAAAGGAGCGTTGGAATGGAAGTAAGAAAACCTGTCATCAAGAGCATCCCCTACGACGAGTTCAAGGACAACGACACACTCGAGAAGATCGTCGAGGAACTCCACGAGGGCGGCGTCAACGTCGTGCTCGGAACACTTGACCAGGCCATCAACTGGGGCCGTTCCAACTCTCTCTGGTCACTTACCTTCGGTACGTCCTGCTGCGGTATCGAGTTTATGGCAGTAGGTTGTGCACGCTATGACTTCTCCCGCTTTGGCTTCGAGGTGACCCGCAACTCACCCCGCCAGGCTGACCTCATCATGTGTGCCGGTACCATCACCAACAAGATGGCGCCCGTATTCAAGCGTCTCTACGACGAGATGGCCGAGCCGAAATACGTTGTGGCTGTCGGCGGATGCACCATCTCTGGCGGTCCGTTCAAGAAGTCGTACAATGTGGTGCGCGGTATCAGCGAGCTGGTGCCCGTAGACGTGTACGTGCCCGGCTGTCCTCCGCGTCCGGAGGCCATCCTCTACGGCATGATGCAGCTGCAGCGCAAGGTGAAGGTGGAGAAATTCTTCGGCGGTGCCAACCACAAGATGACCAAGGAAGAAAAGGAACTCTCCATGTCGAAGGGCGGTCTGCGCGGCCTGAGCAACGAGTGCCTCGCCGACGTCAACCTGCTCCACCACAAGGAGCCGATCATCGTGAGCGACGTTCCCGAAGATTTCGATGCCAAGAAAGGTCTTGGCGACTAATATAATAAGGTGTAAGAAAAATGAAACTGAATAATATAGAACTCTCATTCGACAACTTCGCAAGCGAAATGTCGAAACTGAAGAACGAGAAACATTTCGACTACCTTGTTACCATTATCGGCGAAGACTTCGGCGAAGAAGGACTCGGATGTATCTACATTCTTGAGAACACTGACAACAACGAACGCTGCTCGGTGAAGACCATCGCCAAGAAGGTCGACGGCAGCGACGTCATACCCTCGGTACTCGGCCTGTGGAAGGCTGCCGACCTGCTTGAGCGCGAGGTCTTCGACTTTGTGGGCATCAAGTTCCTCGGCCATCCCGACATGCGCCGTCTCTTCCTCCGTACCGACTTCAACGGTTATCCTCTGCGCAAGGACTTCGACATGAGTCCCGAGGCCAACCGCTTCCCCTTGACCGACGAACCCGAGTCTGACTATACCGTAGAGTACAGCCTCGACGGCGACGGCCATCTCGTGGCCACCAAGCACCGTCTCTTCGGCGAGGACGACTACGTGGTGAACATCGGCCCCAACCACCCGTCTACCCACGGCGTGCTCCGTCTGCAGACCGTGCTCGACGGCGAGACCGTGAAGCGCATCTATCCCCACCTCGGCTATATCCACCGCGGTATCGAGAAGATGTGGGAGGGCATGACCTATCCGCAGACCCTCGCACTGACCGACCGTCTCAACTATCTCTCGGCCATGATGCACCGCCACGCTCTCGTGGGTGTCATCGAGGAAGGTCTCGGCGTGGAACTCAGCGACCGCATACACTACATCCGTACCATCATGGACGAGCTGCAGCGTATCAACTCTCACTTGCTCTACCTCGGATGTACTGCACAGGACCTCGGCGCCCTCACCGCCTTCCTCTACTGCATGCGCGACCGTGAGCACGTGCTCAACGTCATGGAGGAGACCACCGGCGGACGCCTGATCATGAACTACTACCGTATCGGCGGATGCCAGGATGATATCGATCCCAACTTCGTGGCCAACACCAAGAAGCTCTGCAAGTATCTCCGCCCGATGATACAGGAATATCTCGACGTGTTCGGTGACAATGTCATCACGCACAACCGACTCGAGGGCGTCGGCCCGATGGGTCTCGCCGACTGTATCAACTATGCCGTGACCGGTCCTGCCGGACGTGCCGCAGGCTGGAAGAACGATACCCGCAAGCGCCATCCCTACGATATGTACGACAAGGTAGACTGGAAGGAGATCACCCTGACCGGCTGCGACTCCATGGACCGCTACTATGTGCACATCCAGGAGCTGTACCAGAGTCTCGACATCATCGAGCAGCTCATCGACAATATCCCCGCAGGCGACTTCTACATCAAGCAGAAGCCCATCATCAAGGTGCCCGAAGGCCAGTGGTACTTCTCGGTCGAGGGTGCAAGCGGCGAGTTCGGTGTCTACCTCGACTCCAAGGGCGACAAGATGCCGTACCGCATGAAGATGCGTCCGATGGGTCTCACGCTCACCGGTGCCCTCGACAAGATGTGCAGCGGCCAGAAGATTGCCGACCTTATCACCACAGGCGCTGCCATAGACTTCGTTATCCCTGACATTGACAGATAGTCGGGCAAGCATTAACATTAATGATATACAAGAATGTTTGATTTTAGTATCGTATCCAACTGGATCCACAGTCTCCTCTCCGTAACCCTCGGACTGGGCGACTTTTGGACCATACTGATAGAATGCATCTTGGTTGGTGTCTGCCTTCTCGCAGGATATGCCATCCTTGCCATCATTCTCATTTTCATGGAACGTAAGGTCTGTGCCTACTTCCAGTGCCGTCTCGGCCCGATGCGTGTCGGTCCCTGGGGCGTGTTCCAGGTGTTTGCCGACGTGCTGAAGATGCTCATCAAGGAAATCTTCTGTGTCGACAAGGCCGACAAACTGCTCTACTATGTGGCTCCGTTCCTCGTGATCGTCGCCTCAGTAGGCACCTTCTCCTTCCTGCCCTGGAACAAGGGTGCCAACGTGCTCGACTTCAATGTGGGCGTCTTCCTGATGTCTGCCATCTCGAGCATCGGTATCGTGGGTATCTTCATGGCCGGATGGGGCTCCAACAACAAGTACTCTGTCGTGTCGGCCATGCGTGGCGCCGTGCAGCTCATCTCCTACGAGATGTCTCTCGCACTCTGCCTCATCACCGCCGTCATCCTGACCGGTACCATGCGGGTGAGCGAAATCGTAGACTTCCAGACCGGAGCATGGGGCTGGCTGATCTTCAAGGGACACATCCCCGCCATCATCGCCTTCCTCGTATTCCTCGTTGCCGGCAACGCCGAGGCCAACCGCGGCCCGTTCGACCTGGCCGAGGCCGAGTCTGAGCTGACCGCCGGCTACCACACCGAATATTCGGGTATGGGCTTCGGCTTCTACTACCTGGCCGAGTACCTCAACCTCTTTGTCGTGTCGGCTCTGGCCACTACCGTCTTCCTCGGCGGATGGGCACCCTTCAATATCGGCGTCGGCGCAGTCGACACCATCCTCAACTATATCCCCGGCATCGTATGGTTCCTCGGAAAGACCTTTGCCGTGGTATGGCTGCTGATGTGGGTGCGCTGGACCTTCCCCCGTCTCCGTATCGACCAGATACTGAAGCTCGAGTGGAAGTACCTCATGCCGCTCGGACTCATCAACCTGATACTCATGACCATCGTCGTGGCGTTCGGTTTGCACTTCTAAAACAATCAGATTTTTGAAACAATGGAACAAAACAAAAAATCATATTTCGGTGAAATAGGTGCTGCCGTCAAGACGCTCGCCGTGGGTATGAAGACTACCATGAAGGAGTACTTCACCCCCAAGAGCACTGAGCAGTATCCCGAAAACCGCAAGACGACGCTCCATATCTCCGCACGCCACCGTGGCCGTCTGGTCATGAACCGCGACGAGAACGGAGCCGTGATGTGTACCGCCTGTACGCTTTGCGAAAAGTCCTGCCCCAATGGCACCATCAAGATCGTTTCGCAAATGGTGGAAAATCCCGAGACCGGCAAGAAGAAACGCCAGTTGACCGACTACCAGTACGATCTTGGCGACTGCATGTTCTGCGAACTTTGTGTCAACGCCTGCAATTTCGGCGCCATCAAGTTTGTGAACGATTTCGAGAACAGTGTGTTCGATCGCGAGAAGCTCGTCCTGCACCTCGACAAGGAGGTCTATGAGGGCGGTTCTCTGCCCAACATCATCGACGGCGGAGCACCGATGGAGATCGGAAAGTTTAACACCAAAACAAAATAAGGGAGTAGAAAGAAATGGCTAATATAGTTATGTTTTGCATCCTGGCGGTCGTCATTCTCGGATCGGCCGTCATGTGTGTGGCTACCAAGCGCATCATGCGCGCCGCCACCTTCCTCCTGTTCGTGCTCTTCGGAGTGGCAGGTCTCTACTTCCTGCTCGACTACACCTACCTTGGCGCAGCACAGATCAGTGTCTATGCCGGTGCAGTGACGATGATCTACGTCTTTGCCATCCACCTCGTCAGCAAGCGCACGCTTCAGGGACTTGTGGAGCGGCTCACAGGCTGCCGTGTGGCATACGCCGCCCTGCTCTCTTTGGTAGGTCTGGCTACGGTTGTCGCCATCTTCCTCAAGAACACAGTACTGTGTGCTACGGTGGCCGATGCTCCCGAGATGCCGATGGCGCAGATCGGCGAGGCACTGCTCGGTGCCGGCAAATACCAGTATGTGCTCCCCTTCGAGTTCATCTCGGTATTCCTCTTGGCTTGTATCATCGGCGGTATTGTTATCGCACGTAAAGAAAAGGAGAACAAATGATTATGGTACCAGTAGAATGTTATTTCGTGCTTAGCGCACTGTTGTTTTTCATCGGTGTCTTCGGATTTGTGACACGCCGCAACCTGATTGCCATGCTCATCTCCATCGAGTTGGTGCTCAACTCCGTCGACATCAATTTCGCTGCGTTCAACCGTCTGCTCTATCCCGGACAGATGGAGGGCATGTTCTTCACGCTCTTCTCCATCGGTGTGTCGGCAGCAGAGTCGGCCGTTGCCGTCGCAATTATCATCAACGTTTACCGCAGGTTCCACAACGATCAGGTGAACAGTATTGAAAACATGAAATATTAATAAGTTATGGATTTTACATATTCATTATGGATACTTCTGTTGCCGCTGATCAGTTTCCTGGTCATCGGTTTGCCTGACTTCGCAGGCAACAAGTATGCCTGGTCGCACAAGACTGCGGGTCTGATAGGTACCTGTTCGCTGGGACTGGTGACCATCCTCAGTTATATCACGGCGTTCCAGTATTTCACGTCGCCCCGCCTGGCCGACGGTACGTTCCAGACGTTCGTGCCCTACAACTTCACCTGGCTGCCGCTCGGACATCTGCACTTCGACATGGGTATCCTGCTCGACCCCATCTCGGTGATGATGCTTGTTGTCATCTCTACGGTCAGCCTGATGGTGCACATCTATTCGTTCGGATACATGCACGGTGAGAAGGGCTTCCAGCGCTACTACGCTTTCCTGTCGCTCTTCACCATGTCGATGCTCGGTCTCGTGCTGGCTACCAACATCTTCCAGATGTACATGTTCTGGGAGCTTGTGGGCGTAAGCTCGTACCTCCTCATCGGTTTCTACTACACGCTGCATGCAGCCGTACACGCTTCGAAGAAGGCATTTATCGTGACCCGCTTCGCCGACATGTTCTTCCTGATCGGTATCCTGATCTTCGGATACTATACGGGCAGCTACAACTTCTCGTTCACAGGAACTGATATCGCCTACGGTGCTGCAGCCCAGCACTTCACAACCGTAGACACCGCGCGTGCCCTGGCCGCCGGCGGCTTCATTCTGCCTACCGCCCTTATACTGATGTTCATCGGCGGTGCCGGTAAGTCGGCCATGTTCCCCCTGCACATCTGGCTTCCCGATGCCATGGAAGGCCCGACGCCTGTTTCCGCCCTTATCCACGCTGCCACGATGGTGGTAGCCGGTGTTGTGCAGATCGCGCGTCTGTTCCCCATTTGGATCGAGTATGCTCCGCAGGCTATGGAGATTGTGGTCATCGTCGGTGCATTCACCGCATTCTATGCCGCTGCCGTGGCTTGCGCCCAGAGCGACATCAAGCGTGTGCTGGCCTTCTCTACCATCTCGCAGATTG
>CAVHOL010000110.1:0-6700 GCA_963637655.1 bacterium
GTGGGTGGTGATGGATTCGAACCACCGAAGGCATAGCCAGCAGATTTACAGTCTGCCCCATTTGGCCACTCTGGTAACCACCCTTGTTCAGTCACAGTTCTTAATCAAACTGAGCGTTGCCCTTTCGGACGCCTTGCTCTACTTGAGCCTCTTGTCGGATTCGAACCAACGACCCCGAGATTACAAATCACGTGCTCTGGCCAACTGAGCTAAAGAGGCAAGAATACCTTTGCAGTCGTAGCGTCAAGCCGTTTGATTTAGGACCTGTTCTAAAACGGTTGCAAAGGTACGCATTATTTTCAAACTGCCAAAACATTTGGCGATTTTTTTTATCTTTCGCGTTGTTTTTCTTTAAACTTGGTGAGCTGTACCTTCATAGAGTCCACACATTGGTCCACTCCTTCCTCAAATGTGTCGCAGACCTTGTCGACGAAGAGGGTCGTGCCGGGGACGGCAACCGACAGGCTGGTCTCCTTATTGTGTGCGGTAGCGGGCTTGACAACCTTGAGCTGTACTTCCGCCTTCAGAATTTCCTCGTAGGTTTTCTCCAATTTTGCCACCTTCTTTTCGATGAAGGCCTGCAAGGTCTCGGTAGCGTCGAACTTGATCGACTGGATCTTGATTTCCATAGTTTTCCTCCTTGTTTTTGTTAGAGTTAAGGCGCGGTCTGTATATGCATTCCGCGCACTACCATTAATATTACTTTGGCAGGCATGTCCCTTTCTTGTTGTTCAGGACCCGCCTTAGGCCCTTGGGTGGGCCTTGCTGTATATTTGCTTCAACTGCTCGAATGTGGTATGGGTGTAGATTTCCGTGGTGGAGAGCTTCTCATGCCCGAGCAGTTTCTGCACGCTTTCCAGATCAGCGCCATTGTTGAGCATGGCCGTAGCAAACGTATGCCGCAGCACGTGGGGCGACCGCTTTTTTAGCGTGCATACGCCCGACAGGGCTTTTCTGACGTCGCGGTAGACGTGGCTACTTGAGATGCGCCGGCCGTCAGGCTCGACAAAAAAGGCCTTGCCCTCACGGCAGACATTGGCATCGCGCACGGAGATGTACTGCCGGAGCGCGGCGGCAAGCTCTTCGCCGAAGGGCACGACCCGCTCCTTGTTCCGTTTGCCGAGCACACGTATCTGCCGGTTGTCGAGGTCTACCGACGTGTCGTCGAGACTGACCAGTTCGGACCGGCGGAGTCCGGTTTCGTAGAACACCAATAATAATGTACGCGTGCGTACATTATTATAATCAGTACCCCACTCCATGACGTCGAACAACCGGTTCATCTCTTCTTCGCGCAAAAACTGCGGCAGCGGTTTACCGCATTTCGGCCCGTGCAGGCCGTGGGCCGGATCGCGCCGCACCAGATTGCGCGAGAGCGCATACCTGTAGAGCGAGCGGACGGCGCTCAGCCGCCGGTTGACCGACGAGGCGAGATTACCCCTGTCCATCATCTCCTCCACCCATCCGCGGATGACGTCCTCATCGAGGTTGTCCCAACTGAGATAGAGGTCAATGCCCTTGAAATAGGCCTCAAACGCTTCAAGGTCGGCGCGGTAACTCTGTATGGTCAGTGCCGACCGGTTGCGCTCGAAACGCAGGTAGTCAAGAAACATTTCCACTATATCCATGTCGCAACAATGGTTTCGTTTAGGTTACGAAAATACGAATTTATCCTTGAACCTCCAAATTTTTCTCCATTTTATTTGCAAGTGCGCAGAAAAACCGGACACTGGCACAGGCTGTCCGGACGCCCCGTCTTGGGATACACATCCTTATCCGGCAGACCGCCCCGCTATCCCCCCCGCGATCCGCCATTTGAGGCACACTCTACCCGGCAAACGAGCCACTCTGGCCGCATGGTTTTCGTACAAGGGCCTTGTACTGTCCGTACAAAGGCCTTGTAGCGACACTACAAAGGCCTTGTAGCGACCGTACAAGGCCTTTGTAGCATTCGTACAAGGCCCCAATACAAATTCATGACAGGGAGAAATATATCCTGTGACAATATGTAAGGATCAGTACAAAAAACGGGAAGAAAAGACCACGATTTAAGATTATACAACATATTAAAGAGAAAATAAATATACAGGATAATCCAAAAAATTAGTAACTTTGCAATGTACAACCGGAAGGTTGGAACAGAGAAAATCACAAACGTTAATATAACTAACTATTATGGCATTTTTAACTAACGAGAAACTGGTGATTGTCGGCGCAGGCGGCATGATCGGTTCCAACATGGTGCAGAGCGCTCTGATGCTCGGCCTCACCCCCAACATCTGTCTTTACGACATCTACGAACCGGGTGTACACGGTGTATTCGACGAGATACAGCAGTGTGCATTCCCCGGCGTGAACGTGACCTATACCGTCAATCCCGAAGAGGCGTTCACCGGTGCCAAATATATTATCTCCTCCGGCGGTGCTCCCCGCAAGGAAGGCATGACCCGCGAAGACCTGCTCAAGGGCAACTGCAAGATTGCCGCCGAGTTCGGTGACAACATCAAGAAGTACTGCCCCGATGTAGAGCACGTGGTTGTCATCTTCAACCCCGCTGACGTGACTGCCCTCACCGCCCTCATCCACTCCGGTCTGAAGCCCAACCAGCTCACTTCTCTCGCTGCCCTCGACTCTACCCGTCTGCAGCAGGCCCTCGCCCTCGAGTTCGGCGTACAGCAGGACAAGGTGACCGGTGCCCACACCTACGGCGGCCACGGCGAGCAGATGGCCGTATTCGCTTCTCAGGTGAAGGTTGACGGCAAGCCCCTCGCAGAGATGGGCCTTTCCGCCGAGCGCTGGGAAGAGATCAAGCACCACACCGTACAGGGCGGTTCCAACATCATCAAGCTCCGCGGCCGCAGCTCTTTCCAGAGCCCTGCCTACAACGCCGTGAAGATGATCGAGGCTGCCATGGGCGGCGAGCCCTTCACTCTGCCCGCAGGCTGCTACGTCAACGACGAGAAGCTCGGCTTCAAGAACGTGATGATGGCCATGCCCACCACTATCGACAAGACCGGTGTACACTACACCGAGCCCACCGGCACACCCGAGGAGCTTGCTGAGCTGGCCAAGTCCTACGAGCACCTCTGCAAGATGCGCGACGAGATCGTAGAGCTCGGCATCGTGCCCGCAGTGGAGAAGTGGGGCGAAGACAACGCCAACCTCTAATTCCGACTCTCTTTCCCCTACCCCGCACAGCGTAGCGGCCTCGGTGCCGCTGACAGCCGGGACAAAGGGATATGAACCATAGCCAAAGGCTGTGTCAAAACGATTTTTGACACAGCCTTTTCTTTGCTATACACGATAATTGTCGTACCTTTGCGATGATAGCGACGGAAAACAACGAATAACTGAAAACAAACAATACCACACGCATGAAAAAATTACTGACAATGCTGGCCTTGCTCCTCACCACCGTGTGCGCAGGCGCCAAAGGCAACAAAGTGCCCGTCTACGTATGGGTAGGTTGGGGCGAGAACACTACAGCCGAAACACTGAAAAACGACTTCAAGGCATGGAAGAAGCACGGCATCACCGGTGTCTGCGTCAACGCAGGCATGGACGTGGAGAAGATACGCACCGCATCGGCCGTAGCCCACAAAGCCGGACTCGAGTACCACGCCTGGGTGCCCACGATGGTGCAGGGCGGTAAAGACCGCAGCTGGTACACCGTCAACCGCCTCGGCGAGTCGGCCTACGACAAGCCCGCCTACGTGTCCTACTATACGACGCTCGACCCTCGCAACGCCGAGGTGAAGAAGTTCCTCATCTCCAAGTTTGAGGAGATTGCCTCCCTGCCCGAGGTCGACTACGTGCAGCTCGACTACATCCGCTACGCCGACGTCATCCTCTCCCGCGGCCTTTGGGACAAGTACGGACTGACCATGAACGGCGAATATGCCAAGGCCGACTACTGCTACTGCCCCGACTGCGTGGCCGCCTTCAAGAAGCAGAGCGGCATCGACATCACCCGCGTCACCGACCCGTCGAAGATCAAGGAGTGGGCACAGTTCCGCTGCGACGCCGTCACCTCACTGGTCAACAGCATCGCCGACGCCGTACACGCCAAGGGCAAGAAGATCAGCGCCGACGTGTTCCCCGGCCCGAAGAGCCACGCCGAGTGGATGGTGCGCCAGCAGTGGAACAAGTGGAACCTCGATGCCGTGTTCCCCATGAACTACAATGACTTCTACATGGAGCCCGCCGCATGGGTAGGCACCGTGACCGCCGAAGAGGCCGAGGCCGTCAAGGGCAAGAACATGGCCCTGTACAGCGGCATCTTCGTCTGCAAGGACTGGCGCAACAAGGCCAAGCTGGTAGACCCCGAAAACTCCGGCCTTCTGCCCTCTGAGATCGGCGAGGCCGTAACGTCTGCCATGAAGGCCGGCGCCGACGGCATCAGCATCTTCACGCCCTACGACATGACCGAAGAGCATTGGGCCGAATTTGACAAGACGCTCAAGGAGCTGAACAAATAAAAAGGTATATCACCGATTATTAGTGCCCGGTATAAAAAAGGTATATCACCGATAAAATCCCCGAAAAGGATTCACGACCAAAGCCCTTGCATGTAAGGTTACGCCCTGCCTGCAAGGGTTTGGGCGTATATAGGCGCATATCATCGTACACACCCAGCCCCGTAGGGGCGGCATAATATAGGATAGGGCCTCGGCCCTATCTCATATGGTTCGCGTTAACGCTGCCCCTAAAGGGGGCGCATAATTCAACCATATTCAATTTAATTATACGCCCCCTACAGGGGCAACGTTTGCATAGTCCTTGAGATAGGGGTAAACCCCTATCCTATATTATGCCGCCCCTACGGGGCTGGAACATCGCACCTACTGTCTTTCCAACATTGTGCGGTGGAACACCGCACCTACTGTCTTTCCAACATTGTGCGGTGGAACACCGCACCTACTGTCTTTCCAACATTGTGCGGTGGGACACCGCACCTACTATCGTTCCAACATTGTGCGGTGGAACACCGCACCTACTACATTTTCCAATCAGCCTTGTTTTCCGCTTTCTGCCAATTCTCTCGCTTCAGCATCCGCCTTTCGCTCCGGCCCTTCACTCCAGCACCCGCTTCCGCGCCAGCAGGCAGGCGCCGATCACGCCGCCACGCTCATGCAGCTTGGAGAGTGCGAGCCGTGTGTCCTTGTTGACCATGCTCAGCGAGTAGCGGCGCACGGAGGCGCTCACCGACTGCAGCAGGAAGTCGCCGGCGCGCGAGAGTATGCCGCCGATGACCACAAGGTCGGGATTGAAAAGATTGATGAGGTTGGCCACGCTCTCGCCGAGCGTCAGGCCCACATGCTCCACGACATCGATGCAGAGGGGATCCTCGTGGGCCACGGCATCGAGTATGTTTTCGAGCGAGTAGATGTCGCCCCCGCACTGCGTGAGCCAGGAGGTCTCGCCGGCCTCTATGCGCTGGCGCACGATGCGCTGCACGGCACTGCCCGACGCCTCGGTCTCGAGACACCCTTTCTTGCCGCAATGACAGAGAATGCCATTGTCGAACATGTGCGTGTGTCCCAGTTCGCCGGCAAATCCCGACTTGCCCTTGTAGAGTTCGCCGTCGAGCAGGATGCCCAGGCCCAGACCCCAGCTCATGTTGACAAAGAGCACATGGCGCTCGCCGTCGACCACACCCTTCATATACTCGCCGTAGGCGAAGGCGCGGGTGTCATTGTCGACCTGCACAGGGTAGCCGATGCGCTCGCTGAGCAGGGCGGTCAACGGCTGTTCGGAAAAATTGTATAGCGTGTGGCTGTACCCGCTCTCGGTGTTGACACGGCCGGAGATGCAGAACATGACATTGAGTATCTTCTCCCGGTCGGCCTCCGACTTGTCGATAAATTCGCTGACCAGCCGGCACAGTTCGTCGACCGACTCCATCGTGTTGTCCACCCGGCACGGCACGTTGTCGTCGAGCTCGATGAGGTCGCCGCGGAAGTTGACCAGTCCCATGTTGACAAAGCGCTGCTTCACCTCCACGCCGACAAAATAGCCGGAGGCGGCATTGAGACCATAGAGATTGGGCCGGCGGCCCTCGCCCGTCTCCTGCTTGCCGAACTCGTCGACGTAGCCGAGATCCTGCAGCTCGGCCACTGCCTTGCTCACCGTGGGTACACTGAGCGAGGTGTCCTTGGCCAGCTCCTGTATGGTACTGTTGCCGTTGGCCACAAAATACTTGAGGATATCCTTTTTCAGGGCGATGCCCTTGCTGTCGCCTGTAAGTTTGAAACTGCCTTGCATCTGTTTTAGGGTTTGATCTATTAGGTATAGGGAGGTCTTACAAAATGCCGCCATGCCATACGGCGGCATTCCACCTTCAGACAAAGATAAGCATTATCCGCCGCACGGCCAAAGTTTTTGCAGTTTTTTAGGAACTTGCCGCCATTTACGTTCCACAAAGGACAATTTTGCCCCTTTTATATATAATGTAAAGGCACTTTTGAAAATATTTTGAAAATAAGAATACAAAAACTTTGCAGTTAATAAAATAATTTATAAATTTGCCGACATCTAAACAAAACTATTTAATAATTCAAAACCATATGGAAAAGATCAAAGGACTCATCGACGCTCCTTTCACCCCGTTCCACGCCAACGGCGAGGTGAACCTCGAGCCTATCGAGCGCTATGCTCAGATGCTTGTCAAGAACGGACTCAAAGGCGTATTCATCAACGG
>CAVHOL010000111.1:0-6624 GCA_963637655.1 bacterium
GACTTCTTTTCAGTCACATAGCCCGCTATGCTCCTTCAAAGAAGCCAGCAAAATCGACTAAAAATACAGGGCAAAATTGGGTAATTTATTTTTTGAACATTACTAAAAAAGCAAGAACGATGAAAAGTATACTGATAAAGGACACCACCGTCGACGAGCGCATGGAGATCGTGAAGTCTTCTCTCGCTTTTGGCGACGGCGAGTGTGAGGGTGTCGATATGGACGACATGTACGACGACTACATATTCGGAAGAAAAGAACTGGCTGAGATCCATGCCGAATTTAGCCAGCGCTATGCCGGTGCGGTGAAAGCCGACAACCGCGATATGCCTTCTTCCAAGTGCATGATGTGACCCAGGCGGTGTGGTGCAAGATAAAACATATAATCGATGAAAGAATTGTCTGAAAAGCGGTTTTCCGCACGCAAATATACGTCAGAGCAAGTATCTGACGAGGATCTGAACTACATATTGGAGTGTGTCCGACTGGCTCCGTCGGCCGTCAACCGCCAGCCGTGGCGCTTTCTCGTCATACGGAGCGAGGAGGCGCGGGCGCGCCTCAGCAGATGTTACGGCCGCTCGTGGTTTGCCACGGCTCCGCTCTATATCGTCTGCATGCGCAACGACAGCGAGGCGTGGGTGCGCCCCTGTGACGGCAAGCCCCATGGCGACATCGATGTGGCCATTGCCACGGAGCATCTCTGTCTGGCCGCCGCCGACCGGGGGCTGGGGTCATGCTGGGTGTGCAACTTCGATGCCCCGCTTCTGCGTGAACTCTTTTCGGTAGAAGGGTATGAGGCCGTCGCCATCGTGCCTGTCGGGCATGTGGCAGAAGACTGTCCCCATGCTGAAAAGAAGCGGAAGGCGCTTGAAGACATTGTGCAGATAGTGTAAGGCGGGTTCTAAAAATTACCTTTGATGGATTTTGGGCTTTTAACCGGGCAGATTTTTCAGTCCTTCTGAAGGAGCATAGCGGGCTATGCGACTGAAGAAGGACGAAAAAGATGACGGATAAAAACAAAAAGACACAAAGAGCATTCCCGTCAAAATAAAAATTGATAATGCGTGGAATTTTTAGAACACGCCGTAAGTGATAAAAGCGAAACGTACATGAGCGATACCGAGAACAATACAATAGCAGACCGCAACCGTCATACCCAGTGGGTGACCTGCTGGGGAAACGCGACCTCCATCACCGACCGTCGGGAGGCCGTCTATGCCAAGGATATCACCTTGCGCTATCCTATACGTATGGCCTTCGACGGAAGTGCTCTTCGTCTGCGTTTTTCCAATCTTACCGGTACAGAACCAGTCGTGCTCACCCGGGCCTTTGTCGCACACCATGCGGAGGGCATGCAGAGTCCCGTCCCTGTCACGTTTGGCGGCAAGACGACGGTCACGCTTCCGCCCGGAGAAGAGGTAGACAGCGACGAAGTGGATTTTTCTGTCGTGGCAGACGAGACCATTGATGTGAGCATGTATTTCGGCGGGTATACCCAGATGAATGCCGGAACGCTTGTCACCGGGCCTCTCTCGCAGGGACAGTACAGCTATGGCGACCATGCCGAGGAAGCCACATTGCCGATAGACCTTACCCGGCGTACACAGTGGTTCTATTTTCTCAACACCATAGATGTGCTGACCGAACCGTGCAACCACGCCCTTGTCTGCTATGGCGACTCCATCACCGCGCAGAGCTGGCCCGACTGGCTCGCCCTCCGGGCATGGGAAGAAGGGCACCCCAATGTGGCAGTGGTGCGCAGGGCCGTTTGCGGGACGCGCATATTGCGGCAGTACGACTGCATCACCTACCAAGCCTATGGTCTCCGCGGGGCCGTGCGCTTTCCGGTCGAGATGCGGGTCAGTGGTGCCCGTGCAGTCATCATCCAGCATGGTATCAACGACATTATCCACCCTGTAGGTACGGATGTCAATCCGTTCCGGCCGTGGAGCGACATGCCTACGCTCGAAGAATTGGAACAGGGCGTAAGCCAGATCTATGTGGAGCATGCCCGCCGGTTGGGACTGTCCGTATGGAGCGGCACCCTGCTCCCCATCTGCGGCTGGCGTACCTATACGGAAGAGCGCGAGACATTGCGCGGACAGTTCAACGACTGGCTGCGCACATCGCAAGCCTTTGACGGTTGTGTCGATTTCGACCGGGCCGTGCGCGATGCCGCGCATCCCGTCTCGTTCGCCCCAGGCTATGATTCGGGCGACCATCTGCATCCCAGCGAGGAGGGGTACAAGGCGATGGCGGCATGCGTGCCGGCAGAACTGCTCTGAGCGCATACCGTGCTTTCGCCATTGTCAAGGCGTGTTTCTCCATTGCGGTAGACGTCCAAGCGTGCCGGCGGATTTGTACGAGGGCCTTGTACGGACACTACAAAGGCCTTGTACGGACGCTACAAAGGCTCTGTACTGTCACTACAAGGGCCTCGTAGCAACGGTACAAGGCCCTTGTACACTACCGTTTCGGGCTGTTTGGAGCAGTAGGTCTGGTCGAAGGGCAACAAAAAAGCCTTGCGCGGTGTGCGCAAGGCTGTCTTTTTCGAAGGTATTAGAAAGGTTGGTGTGGGGATGGTCAGGAGAAGTCTACTCGGGTGTCGTATCCGTCGAAGGCAAGGTTCTCGGTGTATCCCCAGCGTCGGAAGAGGTTGAATACGGCTTCCTGCAGTTCCGGCGTCAGCACCATCACGCCGTGGTGGTAGGCGTAGTAAGAGCCGTGTCCGCCGAGCATGCGTTTCAGTGTGTCGCGTATCGTCTTGCCGTCGCGTGCCTTTACGTCGGTGAAGAGGCGGTCGAATCCCCATGCGGCACGTATGATGCGGGCTTCCTTGTAGTGAGGGCAAGGGTCAAGCGTGGCGGCCGTAGGGTACACGGCAAACCCCTGCGTGGTACGGTTGTCGAGACGAAGACCGGTGATGTAGCGCAGACAACGGTCGTGCAGCGTGCATTGGGTGTTGAAACAGTGAAGCCATTGCTTCGGAACTTCTCTGTCGGAGAAGGAGTAGATGTCTGTAAATTCGTTCATTGCTTTGTTTTTTTTGTGTTTGTGTTGTGACTGTTGTTGTGCGGATGTCGTGTCCGGTGGAGAAGGAACGGGTGGTTGTGGCGTCTTGTCGGATGCAAAGGTATAGACCGACGGCGCTTTGTGCAAGCCGGGACGGGATAGACATGTAGATAGGCAGTGTCGGGCGGGGAGTTTTTGTTCTTGTTTTGTTTGGCGTGTTGCAAAACTATCCGTACCTTTGTCAAAGTACGATTCTGAACCTACCAATACGAATACGATGAAAAAAACTGTTTTTACTCTTATGCTTGCCATGGGCCTGTCGTTTCCCGTTTCTGCCCAAAATGCAGAATCGCCGTCACACTACCAGCCTACGGAGGAAAATCTGGCTTCACGCAAGGAGTTTCGCGACGACCGCTTCGGTATCTTTCTCCATTGGGGGCTGTACAGTATGCTGGCCACAGGCGAATGGACAATGACCAATAAGGATCTCAACTACAAGGAATACGCCAAACTGGCCGGCGGCTTCTGTCCGTCGAAGTTCGACGCTGCGCAGTGGGTGTCTGCCATCAAGGCAGCCGGTGCAAAGTACATCTGTTTCACCACGCGCCACCACGAAGGGTTCTCGATGTTCAAGACCGCATATTCCGACTACAATGTCGTCGATGCCACTCCGTTTGGGCGCGACATACTCAAGGAACTGGCCGACGAATGCCACAAGCAGGGCATACGCCTCCATCTCTACTATTCGCATATCGACTGGTACCGCGAGGATGCCCCATGGGGACGTACCGGCCGTGGTACCGGCCGTCCCAACCCCAAGGGCGACTGGGCAAGCTACTATGCGTTTATGAACCATCAGCTCACCGAACTGCTCACCAACTACGGCAAAATCGGGGCCATATGGTTTGACGGATGGTGGGATCAGGACCAGAACCCCGGCTTCGATTGGCAACTGCCCGGACAGTATGCCATGATACACCGTCTGCAGCCGGGATGTCTTGTGGGCAACAACCACCATCAGGTGCCGTTTGAGGGTGAGGACATTCAGATTTTCGAGCGTGACCTTCCGGGCGAAAACAAGGCCGGCCTCTCCGGACAGGATATCAGCCGCCTGCCTCTCGAGACCTGTGAGACGATGAACGGCATGTGGGGGTACAAGATCACTGACCAGGACTATAAGTCTACCCGTACGCTCATACAATATTTGGTCAATGCTGCCGGAAAGGACGCCAACCTGCTGATGAACATTGGTCCGCAGCCCAATGGCGAGCTGCCTGCCGTTGCCCTCGACCGCTTGCGGGAGATGGGCGAGTGGATGAAGGTATACGGAGAGACCATCTACGGCACACGCGCCGGCCTTGTCGCCCCGCACGACTGGGGCGTGACCACCCAGAAGGACGGCCGTCTCTTCGTGCATATCCTCAGTCTGCAAGACCGTTCGCTCTTCCTTCCCCTGCCCGCCAAGGCCCTGAAAGGCATAGGAAAGGCAGTTGACTACGTCACCCGCAAGCCGGTCAAGATGAGCAAGTGTGACGGCGGTGTGGTCATCACGCTCGACAAGGTGCCCACAGATATCGACAAGGTGGTGGAGATCGCGCTCTGAATTTCTCTGCCGTCCCACCGGAAATCGGGATATTTTGGCTAATTTTGCATTTGGCCGCAAGATTGCGGCCCGTGGTGCAGAAAGTGTGCCGAAAAACAAAAGAATAACGAAATGGAACGATTGAAAAACGACATGCTACAAGTGGAGATTTCTTCCCTCGGGGCAGAACTCCAAAGTATCAAAGACAATACAGGCCATGAATACCTTTGGCAGGGCGACGATAAATACTGGGGGCGCCATTCGCCCATTCTGTTCCCCATCGTCTGCGGATTGTGGCAGGGGCAGTATCGCACGGAGGGCAACACCTATGAGATGGGGCGCCATGGGTTTGCCCGTGACAGCGAGTTCACGTTGCTCAGACATTCGGACGACCGCGTCACCTATGTGTTGTCGGACTCGGAAGAGACCCTGCGCCGCTATCCCTACAAGTTTGTACTTTCCGTCACCTACAAACTGGTGCACAACGAGATACACGTCATCTGGCACGTACACAATACCGACAACAAAGAGATGCATTTCCAGATTGGCGCCCATCCCGCTTTCTATGTCCCCGGCCAAAAGGAGGGAGAACCGATGCACGGCGTGATGAAGTTTGACAACGAAGGCCGTATAGACCGCATCTATGGCAATGTGGAAGGCTGCATTGTATCCGACCGTTATGAGTTGCCGACGAAGAACGGACTTTGGGAGTACGACGAAGAGAGTTTCAAGGACGATGCTGTCATCATCGACCAGTGCCAGCTGCACAGCGTAGCCTTGCTCGACAGCGATGGAAAGCCTGTCGTCACCGTAGACTTCAAGGCTCCGTGCGTAGGCCTGTGGACACCCTACGGCAAGCATGCTCCGTTTGTCTGCATCGAACCGTGGTACGGCGTACACGACCATGTCGGCTACAAGGGCAAGTTCAAGGACAAGTACTTGATGAACCATCTGCAGCCCGGTGCCTCCTTCTTGAGCGAATACGTCATCAAGATAGGATAGGAGACGCTGCATCCTCTTTTTTCAGGCATCGCATGAAAGTACTGTATCGGCAAATGATTGCCGATTGACATCACGAACGAACCCTCGTGTTCTATAGTTAAAGCGCTCATGACGAGCGCTTTAACTGTTTGTGGTCGTTCTAATCCGATTATTCCCAAACCGCATTAATCTGGCCTTTCCAAAAAGCGGGACGCTGATTTGTATGGAGTCATTATTTTGAACATCAGAAATGTAACGGTACATTGAAGTGTTGCCAAACCTTCTCTAATACCTTGTCGAGCACTCCTGCATAATAGAAAGGTAGATTGATAAGACGGAAAGGATGACCAGTGGGCGACACAACGTCATCAACGCCAAACTCACCAGGCCAAACCCGGATTGCCACTTTCGGGGCATCAGGCTGGGACATAAAGGAATGTAGAGAACGCAGATGAGCATTTGTGCCCGACTTGACCTCTATTGGAAGAATGGCTGACTGATATTGCCACACAAAATCAACCTCAGCATTAGATCCCTTCTTGTCGCGTACCCAGAAATATTGTTCGTTGCGATAGTTGCGGTCCAGCGCCACACGTAGCTCCTGCGCCACAATCTGTTCGGCGGCATGTCCTTTCCATACATCAAGCAAAGAGCTATTCTGCAGGTACTCCGTTTGTATGTCTACCGAGAAATTCATGATACCCGAATCTACCCAAACGAGTTTGGGCTGGCGGGTCTGCGCTGGGATTGCAGGCGCTTTGACGGTTGTGACAGGATAGTCCAAGCTAAGCAGGAAGGCTTTCTGCATCACCTCCAATGCCTCATGTACCTCCTTGCTTGTATAGTTGCTGCCGCCAAAACGATTGAAGGTAATGGTCTGTCCTGCTGCCGCCCATCCATGCGTAAGAAGATGCCGGATGACTTTCGCTTGATTGTCATTCCGCGCATACTTTTCTACGTCCTCGTTATAACTGTCGAGCAAAGAACGATAGATTGTCTTATACTGATATAGGTAGACACATTTATGAACAATTAAATGTGTATACAAA
>CAVHOL010000112.1:0-6619 GCA_963637655.1 bacterium
GGCCCACGGTGTGCTGCTCGGTGGAATGCCAATAGAGGGGGTAGAAAGTGACGTTATGGCCTTCTTGCGCGCGGGTGTAGTAGGCGTCAGTGCGTTGGATGGGAGCATGAACCTCTTTGTAATTCTTGCCGTCGTTCTTGGCCACGATGGTCAGCGGGCTGTCTTCATCGGTCTGCACGGGAATGGTTGTGTAATCACTCTGCTGCTTCGCATACGCACAGCCGTCGGGGATGACCGATGAGCGGAGCATCGAGGCGGTGTTCTTCATGCTCACCGTCTGTCCGTTTTTGGCCGAGACGAACCGGTCATTGAGACTGACGAGAAAAGTGTCGTCGCCCTTCATGCCGTCGAAGGTGATGGTCTGGCCGCTGGTCACGTTCTCGTAGTCGGCCGCCAGGCGGTACTCACCGGCTTGCAGCTCATAGACTTTCACATGGGTCGGGGTGGCCACATCGAAGGCGAGGCTCTTCTGCTCCACCACGCTCCAGTCCTGGTTGCCGTCTATGGTACCGAATAACTTGACAAACTCCCGGCTGTAAGACTCCTCGGGAGAGATTTGCTCTTGCTCTACGGAGCAGGATACCAGCGAAGCAGTCATGGCAACCGCTCCACACAGTAAGATTTGTTTAAGATACATCTTCATTGTTTTTTTGTGTTATAGTGTTCTCTGTTATTGTATTGCAAATTGATGTGTTGTGTTTTCTACACCGCAGTATTAGACATCCTGCGATGCAAGGTAAGTCATTGCCAAAGAACAGTTTCGTCAAAAGTTGTCAGCAAAGTCGGCGTTAGCAGTCGTCTTTCATTCAGCGAATTCCAGCAAATTCCACTTACTATTGTGTTATTGTGTTGAAGGCAGGGGCCGCTCGATGTTGTCGGTTGCATCAGCGAGGGCCCCTACCCTGTATCAAGTCGTCCCTATGGGGACTTCAGGTCATTTCAGCAGATAGTGTATGCGTACCTTCACGCAGCGGTTGAGCTTGGCATTGAGACCGCGGGTCGACTTGTCGGTGACGGTGCGGATGTTGCCGCCCATCGTGCCGACCATGTAGATCTGCGAGGCCACGTTCTTCATGCTCGGTTTCTGCTTGAGCCAGGAGATGACGGTGGCAGCACGGTTTTGCGAGAGGGCGCTGTTGCGGTCGCGGCCTACCTGGTCGGCGTTGTTGCCCGTGTAGTTGTCCTGGCTGGTGGCGAGACCCTCGCACTGTATCATGGCGATGGTGCCGTTCTGCAGGATATCCTGGATGTGTGAAACCGTGGCCGTGTCGGTGTACTGTGCGATATAGCCGCTGTTGCTGTTCATGGCGGCATATACGTCGGCGAAGCTTACGAGCTCCTCGCCGTTCTCCACGTCCATGTTCTGGCGTACAAGGGCGAGGCCCTCATGCTGGTTGAGTCCGTAGGAGACGGTCTCCATATAGTTGTCGTCGGAGAGCAGTTTTTGGCCTTCGGTCTCCTTGTCGATACGGTACTGCCAGGTGTGCTGTCCGTCGTAGATCGGCGCGTAGTAGTAGCCGTGCTGCTGGCGGAAGTCAGCCATGTCGCTGGCGGTGAGGCTGAGCGAGAGCGGCTGCTTCGAGATCTCGTAGCCGCGGGGCAGCGAACCGGTGTCGAAGGTGTGGTCGGCCGTCTCGGTGGCGATATCCTCGATGGCAAGGCCGATGGGCGACTTGCCGTCGGCCAGGCGTGCGGCCACCTGTCCGTTGTTGGTGTAGCGCTTCTGGGTGAAGAGACCGCCGGCGAGGTAGTCGATGGCATTCACCTTGCTGCCCGATATGGTGGGTGCGTCGCTGCGTCCGGAGTAGTTGTTGGGGTAGAACACGTAGAAGGTCATCGTGCGGTAGGCCACGTTGGTATCCTTGGCCTTGACGGTGAGGACGTCGCGCTCGCGGTAGTCGCGGCGGTAGATGGCGTCGGTCTTGCGCTTCCAGCCGTTGCTCTTCTTCGTGCCGAGATACCAGGTGAAGCCGAGGTCGATACCGAGGTTGCAGTCCCACTTCTCGGCATAGTGGTCGGCCTGACCATATTCGAGGTCGAAGTTGGTCTGGTAGAACAGACCGCGGGCCTTGAGGTCGACGGAGAAATTCTTGCGGGGTGAGAAGAAGCGGCTGTACTGCAGTTCGATGTGGCCGCTCCACTCATTGTCGGAGCCGCTCGACTTGCTGAATCCGGTGTGGTGCACGCCGCCGATACCGGCAGCGAACATCACCTGGTTCATGCGCTTCTTGCTGTAGGCGCCCTCGTAGCCGAAGAAGAGGCGCGAGAGGTTGAGGATGACGCTTCCGCTGATGTCCCACCATCCAGTCTTCATCTTGCGGTAGGGCGTGTTGTTGGGGGTGAGCTTCACGTCGCCGTAGCCGTAGTGTCCGGTGATGTACTCGGTGTAGCCGCGGGAGTTGGAACTGATAAACTCAAGTTTCAGACCGATGCCCGGCGTAAACCACTTGCCGACACCGACGCTCCAGTCGGGCGACACGGTACCCCAAAATCCGGCCGTCTTGCTGTAGTCGCCGCGGAAGGTATGTGCGCCGATTGTACCGAAGACGAACCAGTTTTTGCTGAAGCGGTTGGTCACCACGCGCATCGGGTCGTACACGGTATCGCTCTGCAGGGTCACTTGCGTGGGTGCAGTGAAGTCCACCGTGTCGGTGTAGATGACGGGGTAGTCTTTGTATTTGTCACGTTGTGCCAGGACGGATGTTACGGAGAAAACCGTCAGGGCGAGAAGAAGTAAAAGTCGTCTGTTCATCTCTCCTATAGTTAGTGTTGGCAAAATTACTGTTTTTTTTCTCATTGCAGTCCGTTTTTTATATGTTTTTGTCCAATTTGGCGTATTTTGAGTTGGCGCTGCGGTATTCGGGCACCAAATCCTTCATCATCAGCACCGTTTTCTCGTCATCGTAGGTGCGTGCGGTGGCGATGAGCCGGTCGATCTTTTCGAGCACTTCGGTGCGGTCGTACTCGCGCACCTTGGCGCGCTTGATCTTCTTGTGCTTGGTGGGGATGACCTTCTCCTCGTCGTTGAGCACCTCCTCGTAGAGTTTCTCTCCGGGGCGCAGGCCCGAGATTTCGATCTCCACGTCGGTGCGTCCGCTGAGACTTATCATGCGGCGGGCGAGGTCGTAGATGCGCACGGGCTTGCCCATGTCGAAGACGAGTATCTCGCCGCCCTCGCCGATGGTGGCGGCCTCGAGCACGAGCAGGCAGGCCTCGGGTATGAGCATGAAGAAGCGCACGATGTCGGGATGGGTCACCTTGACCGGTCCGCCGCGGCGTATCTGCTCGCGGAAGATGGGTATGACCGATCCGTTGCTGCCCAGCACGTTGCCGAAGCGGGTGGTGATGAAGCGGGTCTTGCCGGTGATCGACTGGCAGTAGATCTCGCAGATGCGCTTCGAGCATCCCATGACGTTGGTGGGGTTGACGGCCTTGTCGGTGCTGACCATCACGAAGCGCTGCACGCCGTACTTCACGGCGAGATCGGCCACCTTGCGCGTGCCGTCCACATTATTAAGTACGCTCTCCACGGGATTGTCCTCCATCATGGGCACGTGCTTGTAGGCGGCGGCGTGGTAGACGATGTCGGGACGGGTCTCGCTGAAGATCTTTTCCATGCGGTGGGCATGGCAGATGCTGCACACGATGGTGTGGCACTCTATCTCGGGATGGTGCTCCCTCATCCACAGGCGCACGTCGTGCAGGGGCGTCTCGGCCTGGTCGATGAGCACGAGGCACTTGGGGGCAAACTGGGTGAGGATCTTGGCCAGCTGCGAACCGATGCTTCCGGCGGCGCCGGTCACCATGATGCACTTGCCCTGCATCTCCTGGCGTATGAGGTCAGTATCGACGACGATAGGGGCGCGGGGCAGGAGATCCTTCATCTCGATGTCGAGCAGCTTCTCGTTGCCCAGGCCGTAGATGCCCATGTGGTTTTTGATGTAGTAGTCGTAGAACATCTTGATGGCCACGCGCATGCCGCACATCAGCGTGAGCGACAGCACGGTCTGCATGAGCAGGTCGCGGAAGCGCGGCCCGTCAAACATCTTTCCCAGCGGCGTGTACATGCGCAGGAGCATGATGAGCGCCAAGCCGACGAAGAGGGCTATCGATATGCGGGCGAGGTCGGTGAAGGTGCTCTTGCGCACCACGCCGGAGTAGGTGTGCTCCAGCCGGAAGCCGACGTAGAAGCAGGGCAGGCAGGCCACGAGCGTGACGAGCAGGCCCGACAGATGGGCGATCGCGGTCGCCGGACCGTGGTTGGCGGCATAGGCCATCAGGCCGGAGAGCACGACGATGAGCGAGTCGCCGCCGAGCACGTACCAGTAGGGCAGCGAGTCGCGCGAGAGATACCAGTTGATTATTTTCTTGTGCAGCATGCTTTGATTTCCTTTACGATATATTCCACATCCTCATCGCTCACCATCGGTCCGCTGGGCAGACAGAGTCCCTGGGCGAAGAGCCCTTCGCTCACGCCGTTGACGTAGGCCGCGCAGCCGGAGAAGACGGGCTGCAGGTGGAGCGGTTTCCAGAGCAGGCGGGTCTCGATGCCCTTGGGATCGAGGCGCTGGCGCAGGGTGTCGCAGTCTGTGCCGCACTTCGCCGCGTCTATGGTGACGGTGTTGAGCCAGTAGTTGCTCTGCTGTTTTTCTGTGGGATTGGTGTGGAGCGTGATGCCGTCGACGTCGGCCAGCAGATCCTTGTAGAGGGCGGCCACATGGCGGTGGTGGGCGATATGGTCACTGAGCACGGTCATCTGTCCGCGGCCGATGCCGGCGCAGATGTTCGACATGCGGTAGTTGTAGCCTATGTGCTCGTGCTGGTAGTAAGGGAAGGGTTCGCGGGCCTGCGTAGCAAAGAAGGTGGCGCGCTGCTTCGCCTCCTCCGTGGGGCAGACGATGGCGCCGCCGCCCGAGGTGGTGATCATCTTGTTGCCGTTGAAGCTCAGTGCACCGTATGCGCCGAACGTGCCGCACTGCCGTCCGCCGTAGGTGGAGCCGAGGGCTTCGGCGGCATCCTCGAGCACGGGTATGTCGTAGCGCGCGGCCACAGCGAGTATTTCGTCGAGCTGGGCGGGCATGCCGTAGAGGTGCACGGCGACGATGGCCTTGGGCTTGCGGCCCGTCTTGGCGATGCGGTCGCGGATAGCCTCATCGAGAAGCGTGGGCGACATGTTCCACGCCCCCGGCTCGCTGTCGACAAAGACGGGTGTGGCGCCCTGGTAGACCACGGGGTTGGCCGAGGCCGAGAAGGTGAAGCTCTGGCAGACCACCTCGTCGCCCTTCCCCACCCCGAGCAGCACGAGGCCGAGGTGTATGGCGGCGGTGCCGGCGGAGAGGGCCGCCACATGCTTTTCCTCGCCGAGGAATTGCTCGAGATCGGTCTCAAAAGCGTTGACGTTCGGACCAAGAGGCACCACCCAGTTGGTGTCGAAGGCCTCCTTGATGTACTGTTGCTCGTTGCCGCTCATGTGGGCAAGGCAGAGAAGTATGCGTTTGGATTGGGTCATAGCAATGTAAATATTATCCGTGAAAACAAGTTTTGTTGTTGGGGTAGAGACGGACGGAAGAAGGAATTGGCGCAAGGGGCAGTGCATATACCAGCCCTGCAGGGGCGTGACGTTCCCAGCCCAGGGTAAGCGGAGCGGCGACAGCCGCGAAGCGTCACCCTGGGTTTCATGCGGTGGAGAGGACGGCTGGCCTGCAAGGTCAGCACAACCACAAGTCCGGATGAGGCGGTTAATTTATGTGCAATGATACCGGGGAAACGTGGTTTGCGCAATGTTATTGGTATGCGATGTTATTATGGAAATGGTGTTTGGAATTTGTTGTTTGTTGTGCTGACCTTACAGGCCAGCCTTGCATGGCATAATTTCAGACCCAGGGTGGCGTCCGTCGCTTCGCGCCGTCCTTACCCTGGGCTACGGTCGTTACGCCCCTGCAGGGCTGGGAAATGTGTTGTTTCCTTGCGTTACTATAATGGGTATAGGTTGGCGTTCCCTACCCTACGGGACCGGGGGCGCGATAGGATTCCCCTACCCTACGGGATTTCCACCAGACACCGCCGCACATCGTCCCACGTCTGCGCCGTATATTGCGGCATGGCTTGCGGCGGTGTGCCGGCCAACCGCTGCGGGTGGATGTTCTCGCCATTGTCGAGCAGGCAGACGGTGGTCCAGCCGAGGCGGTTGGGGGCGAGGAAGTCCTTCTTCGGGTTGTCGCCCACGTAGACGAACCGCTCCACCTCGGAATGCCGCTCCATGAGGCGGCGGTAGTTGGCCTCATCGGGTTTCTCGCTGCCTATCTCCTCGCTGATGACGATGTCGCCGTCGGCTATCCATCGGTCGAGGCCCAGCGCGGCAATCTTGTTGCGCTGTTGCAAGGATCGGCCGTCGGTGATGAGGGCTATTATACAACCGGCGGTCTTCAGCGCATCCAGCGTTTCCCTTACCTCGGGGGCGAGATGGATATTGGGGCGGTGCGAGCGGTACATCTGCAGGTAGGTGTCCAACGGCGTGTCGGTATTCAACGCCTTGTTGAGCCGCAGGAAGGCGTTGCCGCCACCACGGTAGGTCTGTATCATCAGCGAGAGGAGGTCGCCGGCCAGCATGCCGTCGCCG
>CAVHOL010000113.1:0-6529 GCA_963637655.1 bacterium
CAAAATCGACTAAAAATACAGGGCAAAATTGGGTAATTTATTTTTTGAACATTACATATCTGAAATAATTGTTGTAATTTTGCGAAAATATTGGAACCGCCCTGTCGCATGACGTGCGGTTCATTGTCACAGTCAAGAGTCCTATGAGTACAGTAAAAATCAAAGACAAGACATTCAAGACCTCGATACCCGAGGCCGAAATTCTCCAACGTGTACAAGCCGTGGCCGACCGTATCAACCATGATATGGCGGGCAAGAACCCGCTTCTGCTGGCCGTGCTCAACGGATCGTTTATCTTCGCTGCCGACTTGATGCGCATGATCACCATACCTTGCGAGATCTCTTTCGTCAAGCTGGCTTCCTACCAGGGCACCACTTCCACCGGAAAGATCACCGAGGTGCTGGGCATCAACGAAGACATCACCGGCCGCACGGTCATCATCGTGGAGGACATCGTGGAGTCCGGTCTTACGATGAAGCGCATGATAGAGACGCTGGGCACCCGCAATCCCGCCTCAGTGCATATCTGTACACTACTGCTCAAGCCCGAAAAGCTGAAGGTGTCGCTCAATATCGAGTATGCCGCCATGGAGATACCCAACGACTTCATCCTCGGCTACGGACTCGACTACGACCAGCAAGGCCGCAACCTGCGCGACATCTATACGCTGGTCGAAGAGGACAAAGCGTAAAAGCCGTACATTCGGAATAGTCAACATTCGGAACAGTCAAGACAAAATGATAAGCGCAGTATTTTCTAGCGCGCCTTTAAAGGCGGGTTCTAAAAATTACCTTTGATAGATTTTTGAGTTTTAGCCGAGCGGATTTTTCTGTCTTTCTGAAGGAGCATAGCGGGCTATGCGACTGAAGAAGGGCGAAAAAGATGCCGGATAAAAACAAAAAGACACAAAGAGCATACCCGTCCAAATAGAATTTGATAATGCGTGGAATTTTTAAAACACGCCTAAAGTAAAAAGATGAAGAACATAGTAATTTTCGGTGCCCCTGGTTCAGGCAAGGGCACCCAGAGCGACCTGATGATCGAGAAGTACGGTTTCAACCACATCTCCACAGGCGACGTTCTCCGCAATGAAATCAAGAACGGAACAGAGCTCGGCAAGACCGCCAAGGGCTACATCGACAACGGACAGCTCATCCCCGACGAACTGATGGTCAGCATCCTCGCCAGCGTATACGACAGCTTTGGCAAGGAGCACAAGGGCGTCATCTTCGACGGTTTCCCCCGCACCATCCCGCAAGCCGAGGCCTTGAAGCAGATGCTCGCCGAGCGCGGACACAATGTGGCTGCCATGATAGAGCTCGACGTACCCGAGGACGAACTGATGACCCGCCTCGTGAAGCGCGGCCAGGAGAGCGGACGTTCCGACGACAACGCCGAGACCATCAAGAAGCGCCTCGACGTATACCACAACCAGACCGCACCCCTCATCGAGTGGTACAAGTCTGAAGGTACTCACCACCATATCGACGGTCTGGGACAGCTCGACCGTATCTTCGGTGACATCTGCGCCGTGATCGACGCCATCTGATCGACAACCGCTGTCGGCACCCGTTGCCGACAATACCCATACCGGGGGAGAACCTGCTGCAACAAGACGCAGCACCGTTCTCCCCCTTTTTTGTATCTTCCGGCAAACGCCAGAAGCGGAAATGACGGCCGATAGTGGGCGAATTGTCGTGTATATACGATTTTTTTTGTAACTTTGCCCATATTCCCCCTTTTCCCGGGTTTTGCGGTGTGTCCATATGTTTTTCCGGCCACACGGCGCGTCCGGCCAAAGGTTCTCACAATGCACATAGAAAAAGAAAAATGGCAGAATCCAACTTTGTAGACTACGTGAAGATATATTGCCGCTCGGGCAAGGGCGGACGTGGCTCCATGCACCTGCGCCACGTGAAGTACAACCCCAACGGCGGTCCTGACGGTGGCGACGGCGGTCACGGAGGCAGCATCTACCTGCGCGGCAACCACAACTACTGGACACTCCTCCACCTGAAGTTCCAGCGCCACGTGTTCGCCGAGCACGGCGGCAACGGCGGGCGCGACAAGTGCCACGGCAAGGACGGACAGGACGTGTACATCGACGTGCCCTGCGGTACGGTGGTCTACAACGCCGAGACCGGCAAGTACGTGTGTGACGTCACCTACGACGGACAGGAGGTGCTCCTGCTCAAGGGAGGACGCGGCGGACTGGGCAACTTCCAGTTCCGCTCGGCCACCAACCAGGCTCCGCGCTTTGCCCAGCCCGGCGAACCGATGGAGGAGATGACCATCATCCTCGAGCTGAAGCTCCTGGCCGATGTCGGTCTCGTCGGCTTCCCCAACGCCGGCAAGTCGACCCTGCTCTCCGCTTTGTCAAGCGCACGGCCGAAGATTGCCAACTATCCCTTCACTACGCTCGAACCGTCGCTCGGCATCGTCGGCTACCGCGACCGCCAGTCGTTTGTCATGGCCGACATTCCCGGCATCATCGAGGGCGCAAGCGAGGGCAAGGGCCTTGGTCTGCGCTTCCTCCGCCATATAGAGCGCAACTCGCTGCTGCTCTTCATGGTTCCCGGCGATACCGAGGACATCAAGCACGAGTATGAGGTGCTGATGGGCGAGCTGCGGCAGTTCAATCCCGAGATGCTCGACAAGCACCGTGTGCTGGCCGTCACCAAGTGCGACCTGCTCGACGACGAGCTCATGGAGATGCTCCGCGAGACGCTGCCCAACGACCTGCCCGTGGTGTTCATCTCTTCGGTGTCCGGACTGGGACTGACCGAGCTCAAGGACGTGCTGTGGCGTGAACTCAACAACGAGAGCAACAAACTTCAGGAAATCACCTCCGAGGAGACGCTCGTACACCGTGACAAGGACATGTCCCGCTTCGCCGATGAACTCCGTGCCGAGGGCGAGGACGAGATCGTATATATCGATGAGGACGAGATCGAAGACCTTGAGGACTTCGAATATGAGGAGGACGAAGCTGATGACTGATCCCCGGCTCCACTACTACGACCTCGGCAGTGAGGTGGTGGCCTTCAGCACGACCCGCCACGGCGGATGCAGCGAGGGCCAGTATGCCTCCATGAATGTCAATGCCTATTGTGGCGACAACGCCGATTGTGTGGCTGCCAACCGCGATGCGCTCTGCCGCACGCTTTCCCTTGCATCGGCCGACCGACTCGTCATCCCCCACCAGACCCACGGCATCGAGGTGCGGCAGATAGGCAGCGAACTGTTTTCCCTGCCCGAGAAAGTGCGCCAGATGGTGCTCGAAGGGGTCGACGGCGTGATGACACGGCTCGAAGGAGTCTGTGTAGGCGTTTCTACAGCCGACTGCATCCCGGTGCTGCTCTATGATACGGAGCACCGTGCCGTCTGTGCCGTACATGCCGGATGGCGGGGCACGGTAGCACGGATCGCGCAGAAAGCTGTCGCCGAGATGCGTGCCGCCTTCGGGACCCGTCCGCAGGCCTTGCATGCCGTCATCGGTCCCGGCATCTCGATGAAGAATTTCGAGGTGGGCGACGAGGTGTACGAGGCTTTCGTATCGGCAGGGTTTGACATGGAACCTATCTCCGAGCGCCGTGAGAAGTGGCACATCGACCTTCCGGCGTGCAACCGCCTGCAGCTTGAGACGGCCGGCATCGCCCCCGACCATATCGTCCTCGCTGATATCTGCACCTATGACCATACCGATGACTGGTTCTCGGCCCGCCGTCAGGGTACGGAGTCTGGACGCATCTATACGGGCATCCTTGTCCGTCCTCACCATCAATGACCTACTACAATCTTATGAATAACCCCTATATTAAGTCGCTGATCTTTTCCGTCCTCCTCTTCGCAGGTACGGCGGCCTCGGCTCAGCACTCTTTCACCGCTGCAGAACAGCAGCAGATCAGTATCGAAACGCCCGGACTGTTTGCCCGGTCAAGTGCGTTCAACGTAGATTTCTCCTCCTTGCACGAGTCTGAATATTCGTTCCCTTTACCGGTCGGCAAGGCTTCGCTCAACAAGGACAATACCGTCAGCATCACCACCAAGGAGGGTGATGCCGTCAAGGCCATGTTTGAAGGCACGGTGCGTCTGTCGCGCAAGCATCCCGACTTGGGCAACGTGATCGTCATCAGACACCGCAACGGTCTTGAGACCGTGTATGCTGGCAATGCGCAAAACCTTGTCAGTGTGGGCAAGACGGTCAAGGCCGGACAGACCATCGCTATCGTCGGTACGAAGGGCGGAAAGACGGAGTGCACTTTCTCCATCATGGTCAATGGCGGCCGTATCAATCCGCAGACCCTCATCGACCTCAACAACCACCGTCTGCGCCGGCAGACCCTCTTGTGCGAGCGGCGCGGCGGTCATGTCAATGTCAGTGTTACGGGCCGGAAAAACGATGCGCCGGTCATCGGCGAGGACAAGGGCATCGACGTGTTTGAAAACTCGGAAACCTTCAAGCTCGACCTGATGCGTTTGGAGAGCCAGACGTGGTCGTACCCCTTGCCCGAAAGCAAGGTCATCAGTCCTTATGGCGGACGGCGCAACCATGCCGGTGTCGATCTCAAGACCACGCCCAACGACAATGTGCTGGCGGCCTTCGATGGTGTCGTCACCCGCTCAAGTCCCTATTCGGGCTATGGCAACTGCATTGTCATCAAGCACTCGTACGGACTGGAAACCCTCTACAGCCACCAGTCGAAAAACCTCGTCAAGGTAGGCGACAAGGTCAAGGCCGGACAGGTCATCGGTCTGACCGGACGCACTGGCCGCGCCACGACCGAGCATCTGCATTTCGAGGTGCATTTCAAAGGCCGCCGCTTCGATCCCGCCCTCATCTTCGACCATGTCAACCGCTCGCTGCAGCAGTCTACGCTGACGCTCAACAAGAACGGACGCGTGTCGTCGCAGAAGAATATGTACGCCAGCGGACGGAGCAAGAACAACAGAATGTAGAGGTCGCGGGCAACAGTAAATCCTCAGACTTTGCTTTGTCAGAGAGGAGCTATATCGGCAACAGACAATCCTGTTACTTGCGATATCGTTTCAACAGGAAGTCCCAGCTGTTTCATTTTTCTTGCATTTTCTTTGCGCTCGGCAATTCGTCCCTCTGCTTGCCCTTCAGCACGTCCTTCAGCACGTCCTTCAGCACGTCCTTCAGCACGTCCTTGGGCAAGTCCGTCTATGCGTGCTCCCTCGAGTACAGATATGGTGTCACGGTATTTGCGTAATCCTTCATCATATTTCATGCGCTCTTCGCGTGACAGCGATGCTACATCCGCTATCTCCTCCAACTTTCTGAATACTGCACTTTGCGCAGCCCATGGCAATCTTGTCAGTGTCTCCATATTCTTCAGTAAATAAATCCATCGTTCAAATTCGTTATCACACTCCTCCGCTTCCTTTGTGAAGAGAGGCAATTGCAGATACGTTATGCGTATCTTGTCGGAAAAGATAGCCTTTGTTTCTACGTCAACCAATTGTACATCCGTGCGAAATTTCTTTTCAAAATCCATCGGGCAAAAATTCAGAAATGCCACCAGATAGACAGCGGTTATGTCGTAATGCCACAATGCCCCGCGCTCTCCTTGGCGTGCAATGGCCTCAGAGATGTAATAGATACTGCGGTTCTTGAAATACGGCTGTGACTTGTTTTGCATCTCCACGACAATCTTCTTGCCATTGTCAGTCTCACAATAGATGTCGTATATCAGCGAGCGGTCGTCATCATATAGCGCCGGTTGCTCCTTGTCAAGAAAGGTGATGTCATTGATATGCTCCTGGCCTTCAAGCAGAAGATTTAGAAAATCAAGTATCAGTGGTTTGGACACCTCTTGGCCGAATATTCTCTTGAAACCGATATCAGTGAACGGGTTGATGAATTTTGGCATAGCGTATTAACATTTTACGAACCAAAGTTATAAAAGAAAAATATATTTGCCAAGTTGTTTTGCCGCTTTTTTGCACGTGGTGCTTATTCCTATCTCGTTTTAATTGTAGCAATTATGCCATTAATATCAACGGAGATATGACGTAATGACACGGGATAACGCAGTGAAGAAGTATACTTGGTTGGTTCTATTTAGCCACTTCTCCTTTCCACAATCCGTGCAGGTTGCAATATTCGCGGGCCGTCACTTCCTTGGCGTCTGTCAGGAATACGGCCTCGGGCTTTTCGCCTGGTCTCAACTCGTGTCTAAGCACGTCGGTGGCAGTGAGCAACTCTATCCATTGGATATAATGCTCCGGCTGCATCGGGTGCTCCACGCTCCCCACGCTTACTCTATATCCGCCCACGAAAGATTTTATGACTGGCACATGTTTTTCCTTGGCACCATCTGAAATGTTTTCTTTCATCAGCTTCATTGGTTGATTGCAACAACTTAGCATGGCTCCAGGGGTCACCACTTCCACCACATTGCCACAAACGGGACAACGATAGATTTCTCTTGTATTCATAATGCTTTTCTACTCAAGTTTCGGATTTAGAATTTAAGCGGTTTGTGCATACGCTTTTAATGCTGC
>CAVHOL010000114.1:0-6474 GCA_963637655.1 bacterium
ATAGTCTTGCGAGATTTTTTTGGTATATGCAAGTCGGCTTGTTTCGGATACTTACAGTAATAGGTCTTGTCGCTACCTTCACGGGTCGGGTTGATACGCAGTCCTGCAGGTCCGTCGGCAAGAATGGTTGACGGTATGCCCAGCCGTGGAATGGCATTCAGCTCTCCTGCGGCACCAGGTACCTGTGCTGACGAGTTGCCGATGGTGACCTTGGCCGTAGAAGGTTGATTGCCGCCGGCACCGACAAGTATGTCAAGCTTCTCTTCCAAGGTCATGGCGGCAATAACCTTGTCTATAGGGTCTGTTCCAAGACGAGGCGTCTGTGCCACTCCGCCTATGCAAAGACAGGTCAGAGCGATAGTGGTAATTGTGTACTTCTTTTTCATTCTTTTTCGTTTGATGGTTTTTACTTTTTCGCCGGTAAAATTAGGAAGAAATATGGCGGGGTGGGAGAGTGGGTAACATGAAAAGTAAGTTTGTGATTTTTGTAACTATATGGTTTAGAGTGTATATCATGCGTTTGTATAGAAGAAAAAGTAAGGTGTGGAAGGTCGTGGAGTAAAGCAGTATTGCTTGTCCCAAAACTCTCAAGAAGGGGCTTGTCGAAAAAGCGTTCATAATATCAGTACGATTTTTACCTTACTGAATATTGATTTTGGTTGGTCGCCAATTTTTGTGTATATTTGCAGATATTTAGAACACGCCTAAAATAAGAGATGTTGAGATTTATTTCCTTCGGCAGTGGGAGTAGCGGCAACTGCTATTTCCTCTTTGGTGAGAACGAAGGCCTAATGATAGATGCCGGATTGGGTATCCGGAGAATAAAAAAAGGTTTCCATGACTATGGATTGTCACTTGGGCAAGTGAGTGCCATATTGGTCACGCATGACCATGCCGACCATATCAAGGCGGCTGGCGTACTGAGTGAAACATTTGGCATCCCTGTGTACTCTACTGCAGAAGTGCACGAGGGAATACTCGAAAACAAGTGCGCAAAACGGAAAATACCCATAGGCAATCGAAGGATGGTGAGAAAGAACGCCACCCTGTCAATCGGCCGTTTTGAGATAACCCCATTTGCGGTGCCCCACGATAGCAAGGACAATGTCGGGTATCGGATTGTCTATGGCAGCACGGTGTTTTGTCTGCTGACAGATGTCGGTCATGTTACGCATGAAATGGAACAGATGATAGCCGATGCCAATTATCTTGTCATGGAGGCCAATCATGATGAGGCAATGTTGCGTACAGGACCATATCCGCAGTATCTCAAGATACGTATCGCCAATGGAAGCGGACATCTCAACAATCGACTTTGCGGAGAGGCATTGGCTGCCAATCTTAGTGACCGTATTCGTCATGTATGGCTTTGCCATCTCAGCGAGGACAACAATACCCCTCAATGTGCATACGATACGGTGACCGGTATTTTGCAGCAGAAAGGCCGGCATCCTAATGTCGATTTTTCATTGGAAGTGCTTCCGCGTAAATCTCCGTGCGGCATCTTTGATCTGACATAGTCGTGTACGCAACATTGAAGGTTGCGACAGATACATACTTTTGATAACGCCATAAAAAATATAGCGGGAATGATAAGCAAGACAATCTTTACAATTTTTTTCGGACTGAGCGTTCTTGGTGCACAGGCGCAAAGTATTTCGCTTGCCGGCAACTGGAATGTAGTATTGGGGTCTAACCAGAGTGCCTTTGCCAATGGTAAATATGCTTTTGATGAAAATGAGAAATGTGTAGCTTTGCCAGGAACGATAGACACCAATCATTTGGGGGACGCACCGGCCGACACGATGGAGACGACCCACGTTTCCCGTATCAGTGCATATTGGGGCGCAGCTCGCTATTCCCGTTTTGTTGAGATACCGAAAAGTTGGAAGAAGAAGCCTGTCGTATTGTTTCTGGAGCGTACCAAGCCGACATGGGTGTATGTTGACGGCGAACTTATAGACTCCTGTAATTTCATATCTACGCCGCAAAGGTATATCTTGCCCAGACACGTGAAGCCTGGCAGACATCTTTTGGAAATCGTAGTGGACAATTCGAGAGGAGTGCCGGAACAGATATTCACTTCCAGTCACGCTTGTTCAGAGGATACACAGACCAATTGGAACGGTATCATCGGCGACATACGGTTGGAGGTGAAGGGCGAAAAACCGATTGGGGGGCCAAGCAAGATATTGCCTTGTTTCAAGGACTTCCATATCGAAGGTGCCCATTTCTATGCCAACGGTCATAAGGTATTCTTGCGTGGCAAACACGATGCTGCGGTATGGCCCCTGACAGGACATGTCGATATGACAGTTGAGGGTTGGATGAAGTACTTGGGTATCTGCAAGGAGTATGGTATCAATCATATACGGTTCCATTCTTGGTGTCCGCCAGAGGCTGCATTCGTCGCTGCAGATTCTATAGGTATTTATCTCCAACCGGAGTTGCCTTTTTGGGGATCATTCGATAAAAACGACTCGGCGCTTATGGCTTTTCTGCACCAAGAGGGTGTGAACATTCTGCGGGAGTATGGTCATCATCCTTCTTTCCGCATGATGGCGTTGGGAAATGAATTGTGGGGCGACATCGACAAGATGAAAGAATTTGTGGATGATTTCCGTCAGATCGCTCCGGATAAATACTATACTTTCGGCAGTAACTATTATCTCGGCTACGAAGGAGTGAAAGAAGGTATGGACTATTTTACCACTTGTCGTATCGGCGGTGAGGGATGGGGAAAATACAATACCCATACTCGCGGTTCGTTCTCTTTTGCCGATGCCTATGATGGGGGTATCATCAACCATTTCCGTCCAAACTCCACAATGAATTTTGATGAGGCTTGCGATCCCTGGGAAAAACCACAGGCATGGCAAAGGGATGGCAAGGCCGGTGTCCCGATTATCTCCCATGAGACCGGACAGTTTCAGACTTATCCTGACTATCAGGAGATGAAAAAATACACCGGTGTCTTGTACCCGTATAATTTTGAGGTGTTCCGTAGGCGCCTTTCCGCTGCAGGTATGCTTTCGCAGGCTGATGATTTTCACAAGGCTTCAGGACTATGGAGCGTGAAACTCTACAAGGCAGACATCGAGATGGATCTGAGAACGAAAAACATGGCGGGTTTCCAACTCCTCGACATTCAGGACTATCCAGGACAGGGCAGTGCTTTTGTCGGCATATTGGATGCCTTTATGGAGAGCAAAGGTCTCACTACCCCTGAGGAATGGCGTCAGTGGTGCTCGCCTGTTGTACCGTTGTTTGTGGTGGACAAGTTCTGTTTTGAAGACGGCGATACGTTGAAGGCCAATGTGCAGATTGCTAATTACAGTGGGTGCGCACTCAATGGAAAGTCACTGAAGTGGCGTATTGGTGAGGATGAGGGCGTATTGAGTATCCTTACATGTGATGAGGGGTTGATAGACGTCGGGCAAATCGATGCCGTTCTTCATGTAGACAAAGCGACAAAAAAGGAGGTCACATTGAGCATTGAGGGTACAGATGCACACAATTCATACGAAATATGGATCTACCCGAAGACGACGGTCAATAAGAAGAATGTACTTGTCGCCAAGACCCTGACAGACGATATTGCCAATAAATTGGAGAATGGGGCTACTGTGCTATGGATGCCCGACAGTTTGCCATATACCGTAGGCGGTCTCTTCCAAACGGACTACTGGAACTACCGTATGTTCAAGACAATCTGCGAGAACAACAAGAAAGAAGTGTCACCGGGAACATTGGGCGTTCTTACAAATCCCAATCATCCAGTCTTTCGCGATTTCCCCACAGAGATGCATACCAATTGGCAATGGTTCCCGGTCATTAAGGCTTCGCATCCGTTGATACTTGACAATTTCCCCAAATCGTGCAAGCCTATTGTACAGGTGATTGACAATATAGAGCGTAACCATAAATTGGGTCTTATGATGGAATGGAAAGTGGGCAACGGAAAACTTCTCGTCTGTATGAGTGATTTGGAGGTGGCCTCTTGTTATCCGGAAGGTAAGGCTTTCTATCAAAGTGTATTGAACTATATGAGGTCTTCCGATTTCGATCCTGTGGACAAGATATCGGTTGAGTCTTTGAAAAAAACGTTGTGTGAGAAGCCTCGCGAAATCTCTATGAAAGAATTGAATAATATCTCGCAGTACTGACGACCTCATACCGCCGTGCTCTTCCACCTTACGGCCTCTGCCCGCATCTTCCACGCCGGGTCGTCGGGATGCTTCTGCACGTTCTTGGCCAGCCAAAGCATGTACTGCACGTCCTTCACGTTCGGGTTCACCCGGTAGCCGGCCTCCCGCAGTGCATCGGTCACAGCACCGGTCATCCTGTTCCAGAAGCCCGGCTCTCCCTTGCCGTTCTCGGCGGCATCGGACACATACTCCTCGATGGCGTCATATATCGACAGGTGGTCCTTCGCCATGCGCTCTCGCACATACTCGTGCAAGCCTGCATACGCAGCGTCGTCAAGGTCGTACCACAGGCCTCTCAGCCACTTGCGGTATCCCGCCTCCCCGAGTAGACCGCGCATGCCCTTGTGTCCAACCGTCTCGTGCCACACCGTCTTCTCGGCGGTATACTTGTCGCGCACATTCGGCATGTACAGGCACACCTCGCCCGTCTTCTCGTCATACCATCCGCGCACCTTCTCGCCCGCGTCAATCCGCCGCTTCGCCTTCTCGCTGGTCACCTCGTCCGCACTGCCGACCATCTTCACCCCGGCACCCGTCTTCTTCGACACCTCGGCGACATGAGAGACGACGCGGGACACGGCATCACCGTCCTCCCGCTTCGAACGGTCAACTCCGTCCTCCCGCCTAGAGTAGTCTCTTTCTTCTGAAGCCGGACCGTTGATCTCGTCACGCCGGGCGAGGCCTGTGCGGTCGACATACTCGCCAGTGCCGAGCATCTCCTTGATGGAGTCGATAATGCTGACCAGCGGTTTGCCTTCGGCGTTCTCTATTGCTTTCTTCGGATAGAAGAACTCTGTGGCGTGCACCTTCGCATCCCGTCCACGGATCCCCTTGTTCTTCTTCGACGAGATGACAATGCTTATGCCCTCTTGCTCGCCGTTCTTGTCAAACGTTGCGGCATTGGCGTTATGGTTGCTCAACCGGAATGTGAATGCCTTGCCGTCTTTAGCGGTGAATGTTCCATATTGACTTGCCTCATGATGCTCGAGTCTGAGGTCACGGGCGATGTCGGAAATAAAACCGCGGGTCTTATTGTCATCACGATTTTTGTAGGATTCCTTCCGTTTGTCGAGATTTTTAGCTAAATTTGCATCGGCATCATTGGAAGCGACGGAGTTTCTAAACATCTTTTCAGATGGCGACACGGTTTCCTTTGATGCCATTTCTTTGTTTTCTCCTTCAACGTTATCCTCTCTTTTCGAGAAATCCACACCGTTGGCGCGATTGACCCTTGCCGCATCCTCGTCGGTAAACTCTTTGCCGCCCTCACGACTGAAGTCGTAAAGCACATTGTCGTTGTGCTCGGCATTCCAGTCGTCGATGACCTTGCGCGCCTCGGCATCGCTGATTACATGGTCCGGTCTGAATGCGCCTGCAACATACCATCCCACCTTGTCTGCCTGGCTCGCCTTCTTGTTGGGCGTTGGTGGCCTTGAGATAGAAACCGTCTTTCGGAATGCGGTCGGGGATATCCTTGTCCGGATTGCGCTGCGCCTCTTCATTGTAGTCAATGTCGGCAGACACCTCACCCTTTACCCATACGAATTTGTCGTCACGCAAGTCCCTGTTCGGACCCTTTCCTATCTGACGCATCGTAGGCAGCGAACCGGCATGCCAACCCGGACGCAGCGAGAACTTGTACGGATCATTCGAACCGTTGATGCCGATGTTCCAGTACTTGCGGGTCTCGCCGCCGAAACGCTTCTGTCCGCGCTGGGTATCCTCTATGTGCATCCACCGCAGACCGTGCTCCGTGGCATAGTTGATTGCCTCGTTGGCGGGATACACATATCCGTCTACCTTTCTTGTTTTCGACAGGTCGGGGTGTCCGGCACGGAATTCCTCCAGCGTCTGCAGTGCCTTGTTCGTTTTGGTATCCACAAGGTATACGCCGCTCTTCAGTCCCTTAAGGGCGCTCAGGTCGGGTGAATCCGCATCGTACCAGTCACGCATCTCCACGGGATTGGACTTGTCGATAAACAACGGGTACACCTTGTCGTCGTCTTCGAGGCGCATGAGTTTGTATACCGTTATCGTCTTCTTCGGCGCAGGACCCTCTCTGCGGGAATAGTCAACGTGAGAATCCGTATCTTCATTCTGTCTTGCCACTGCACGTTCCGTCTCTTCCTCCCGCTTCGACCGGTCAACGCCCTCGCCAACTTTTTCCTCGGATACCTTGGCGGTTTCAGAAGGATTGGGTAAATTTGCAGTAGAAACAGAAGACAAATCCGAAATCTGCGTAGCTTGGCTATTAGCGTCGGTGAGT
>CAVHOL010000115.1:0-6401 GCA_963637655.1 bacterium
ACCACGAATCTGACAAATCTGACGAATGACAAATGCAAACCTTATTCGTGTAATTCGTATTATTCGTGGTTAATAAAGCCTCAAATGCGTGGTTTTTGAACCACGAATCTGACAAATCTGACGAATGGCAAATGCAAACCTTATTCGTGTGATTTGTATTATTCGTGGTTAATAAAACCTCAAATGCGTGGTTTTTTGAACCACGAATCTGACAAATCTGACGAATGGCAAATGCAAACCTTATTCGTGTGATTTGTATTATTCGTGGTTAATAAAACCTCAAATGCGTGGTTTTTTGAACCACGAATCTGACAAATCTGACGAATGGCAAATGCAAACCTTATTCGTGTGATTTGTATTATTCGTGGTTAATAAAACCTCAAATGCGTGGTTTTTTGAACCACGAATCTGACAAATCTGACGAATGGCAAATGCAAACCTTATTCGTGTAATTTGTATTATTCGTGGTTAATAAAACCTCAAATGCGTGTTTTTTGAACCACGAACCATGCCAATAATACGGTTGTAACAACACTCCCCCCATAACTGAAACGCAACACCATCATGCAACGAAAAATGGAAACAGACCCGTCGAGGGTCGCCCGTGCGGACAACGCCTCCGCCGCCCCCAAGGCTGCGGCCGCCCAGACCAACATGCTGGCGCAGGTACGCGACATCCTCTTCCTCTGCCTCTCGCAGTGGAAGTGGTTCGTGCTCTCGCTTGCCGTCACCCTCGGCTACGCCATGTGGTACCTCGGCACCACGCCCAAGACCTACTCCAGCACGGCCAGCATCCTCATCAAGCAGGACGACAACCGGAAGGGAAACTCCGCCGAGCGCCAGCTGCAGGAGATGGGTGTCGACGACGGATCGTCGAACCTCACCAACGAGCAGATCCTCCTCACCAGCTCGCCCCTGGCCGAAGAGGTGGTCGACCGGCTCCACCTCGATGTCAACTATTTCCACCGCGGCACACTCAAGGATGAGGTGGCCTACGGCATGAACCTGCCCGTGCAGGTGACCTTCTCCGGCCTCGACGATGCCGAGACCGCCTCCTTCCACCTCCGTCTGCGCGCCGACGGACAGTGCGAGGTGAGCGACATGCAGCGCAGCGGCCGCTCCTTCAGCCAGACCCTCACCGCCCGCCTCGGCACGAAGGTCCGGCTGCCCATCGGCGAGGTGACCATCGCCCCGTCGTCCTTCTACGCCAAGGGCATGGCCGACGAGCTGGATGTCGTGCGCATCAGCCGCCGTGCGGCCGTCGGACGCGTGCGCGGATCGGTGGGCGTCGCCCTGCGCGAGAAGAACGCCTCCGTGCTCGACATCACCTACCGCGACCAGAGCGTGTCGCGCGCCAACGACATCCTCAACACCCTCATCGCCGTCTACAACGAGGCGTGGGTCAAGGAGCGCAACCGCATGACGCTCGCCACCAACGACTTCATCAAGGACCGCCTGTCCGTGATCGAGGGTGAGCTGGGCCACTTCGACAACACCATCTCCAGCTACAAGTCGCGCAACCTCATGCCCGACGTCACCGCGCTCGGTGCCCAGGCCATGAGCCAGAGCACCGCCGCCACCGAGGAGAGCCACCAGCTGAGCAACCAGATCTACATGGCGCGCTATATCCGCACCAATCTCGTCGACGAGAAGCACAACAACCAGCTCCTGCCATCCAACTCCGGCCTCACCAACTCGAGCATACTCTCGCAGATCAGCGAGTACAACGAGATGCTGCTCAAGCGCAACAAGTACGTTGCCAACTCCTCCGAGCAGAACCCCATCGTGATGGACCTCGACGCCAGCCTCAATGTCATGCGCCACGCCATCATCCACACCCTCGACAACGAGATTGCCCTCCTGCAGGCCCAGCAGGCCAGTTCGCAGAGCAACAAGGCAGCCGCCAACGCCAAGATTGCCGCCAACCCCAAGCAGGCCCAGTTCCTCGTCTCCGAGGAGCGCCAGCAGAAGGTCAAGGAGACGCTCTACACCTTCCTCCTGCAAAAGCGTGAGGAGAACGAGATGTCGCAGGCCTTCACCGCCTACAACACCAAGATCGTCGAGCCGGCCCACGCCGGCGGAGGCGCCACCACGCCCGTCAGCAACATGGTTTACATGACGGCCTTCCTTGTCGGCCTGCTCGTGCCGGCCGGCATCATCGTCCTGATCGAGCTGGCCAACACCACCGTGCGCTCGCGCAAGGATCTCGAGACGCTCCGCGTGCCCTTCGTCGGCGAGATACCGCTCGAAGGCAAGCCGCAGAAGTTCTCCTTCCTGCGCCGCCGCAAGCAGAAGCACCACGGCCACAAGGTGGTGGTGGAGGAGGGCAGCCGCAACCTCATCAACGAGGCCTTCCGCATCGTGCGCTCCAACCTCGAGTTCCTCGTCAGCAGCGAGGGCCGCCGTCAGGTCGTCATGCTCACCTCGATGTTCCCCGGCAGCGGCAAGACCTTCATCTCCCACAACCTCGCCCTGACCATGGCCGTCAACGGCAAGAAGACGCTCGTCGTCGACCTCGACATGCGCCACGGCTCGCTCTCGCAGTACATCCACAGTCCCAAACTGGGCGTGAGCAACTACCTCGGTGCGCAGACCGACGACTACCGCAGCCTCATCGTCAGCAGCGGTGCTGTCGACATCCTGCCCTGCGGCACCATCCCGCCCAACCCCACCGAGCTGCTCTACTCGCCCCGCTTCGGCGCCCTCATCGCCAAGCTGCGCGAGGAGTACGACTATATCTTCATCGACTGTCCGCCGAGCGACATGGTGGCCGACGTGAGCATCATCACGCCCCACACCGACGTCACCCTCTTCGTCATCCGTGTCGGCCTCTTCGACCGCTCGCTCCTGCCCACCGTCGAGCAGTGGTACGAGACGGGCAAGTACCAGAACCTTGCCGTCCTCCTCAACGGCTCCACGTCATATTCGGCCTACGGCACCCACCGCTACGGCTACTACGGACACTACGGGTACTACGGGAAGGGGTACTATAGCGGGTATTATACTGACGAGAAGAAGAATACTGACGAAAAGGAATAGTTTTCCCCTCATCCTATGAGCATACTGCGACTTAAACGCTTTTAATCAATGAAACAACGTGACCTCTCGCTCGACCTCATCCGCATTCTCGCCTGTCTGATGGTCGTCACAACCCATGCACCGTTTCCGGCTGCGACCACCCACTCAGCACTGTTGGCAAGTATCAGTCTGGTGACGGTTCCCTGCAATGCCCTGTTTTTCATGGTGAGCGGAGCACTGTTATTACCCCCCCCAGGCCACACGACAACACCGCAATTTTCCACCCGTGCCTTTCTTGGCAAACGGCTGGGCAAGATTGTTGTGCCCACGCTCGTTTGGTCGGCGTTTTACTTGGTGATACTTGCCCTAAGGGAAAACCTCGGTGTAACAGACATCGTCCGCAAAGTGTTGTCGATGCCGTTCTCCCCGCAGGGTACAGGAGTACTGTGGTTCATGTACGCACTGACAGGTCTCTATCTGCTCACGCCTATTCTCTCAGCATGGATAGACAATGCAAGTGAAAGAGAAGAACGCCTGTACCTCGGACTTTGGACAGTGACTTTGTGTTACCCCTTGCTTAGAAATATTCTCGACATCAATGACAGTACACAAGGCATCCTCTACTATTTCTCCGGATGCGCCGGCTTTTTTCTGTTGGGACACTACATGCAGCACTATGGTTTGAAGGTGCGCCTATGGCAAGCCACGCTTGTTTACATCCTTGCTCTCGGTATTCCATTGACGGTGTACCTGCAACATATAGATGTGGACACATCCGTATTTGTTAACAACTACTCGTCGGTGTTTGTTGCGATGCAGTCCGTGTTTTGGTGGACCTTACTGAAGACGGTTGCCAAGCGTTGCAATTGGTCTGCCAAAAGTCGTAGCGTATTAGCAAAGCTCTCTGCACTCACGTTCGGCATCTACCTCTCGCACATCTTCTTCAAGAGCATCATATTTAGGAATATCCCGTTCATCGTCGGCCTTCCCCCCTTCCTGCAGATCTTCGCTACCATCGTGCTGACGTTCACCATCGCCCTTGGCTTGTCGTGGCTCGTCAGCCGCACACCGGTTGGCAGTTATGTGGTGGGGTACAGGCAGAGGAAGAAGGAATACAAGTGAGGGGCGTAGATATGTCGGAACACATAAAAAAATGAAGCACGGGTTGTGGTGACCCTACAGGCCACCCGTCCTCCCCACCGTGTGAAACCCAGGGTTGCGCTTCGCGGCTCTCGCCGCTCCGCTTACCCTGGGCTACGGCCGTTACGCCCCTGCAGGGCTGGGATATGTAATGCCTCGTGTTTCGCTCTTGTGAGGGTGGGGAATACCAATGGTACTATAGTAGGTGCGGTGTCCCACCGCACAGCAGCAAGAATGTACAGACAGTCGATTGTGAAAAAACAGGCGATTTCTCCTTGTTGTGCGGTGAGACACCGCACCTACTGATATACGCTACGTTACCCCCAGCCCCGTAGGGGCGACATAACATAGGATAGGGGTTCTTGCTAAGGCAAGCGACAAAGTCGAGCGGCCCCTATCTTTAACGACACGACCACACGCTGCCCCTGTAGGGGGCGCATAATTCAACATCGCCGCATCGTATGAAACATACAATCGCATGAAATAATCATGTGTACGCTTGACTCACTGATTGCACCTTCTGACCCATCCAACAATCACCCTTCAAATATGCCCAAACCTATCTCTCCATATATAGTCACAACCAAGAATTTCCATGGCGACAGTGACTACACGGAATGGCTGAAAGAGATCAAGCATCGCTATCAGAATATACAGAACCGTGTGGTGCTGCAAAGCAACTATGGTTCCCTGGAGTTCAACTGGCTTTTAGGACGCGACATAGTTCAGAAAAAGGCTGAGTCGAGATGGGGAAGCGGTGTCGTTAACCAACTTTGTCTCGACCTTAGGGCCGCTTACCCTGACACACGGGGATTCTCTGCCCGAAACCTTTATTACATGAAGGAGTGGTATGAGTTCTACATGGCAGACGATGGGCGAAAAGCAATTTTGCACCAACTTGGTGCAAAATTACAAGAGACTGAAAATCAGAATCCTATAAAATTGCACCAACTGGGTGCAGAAATCATTTCGCCCGAAAAAGTATCGGCCATCGTAGCCAATGGAGGCATGTTGCCGGTTTTCGGTATCGTGCCATGGAAACACCATTTGATGCTGACGTCAAGATGCAAGTCGGTAGAAGAAGCATTCTACTATCTGGCACGTATTATCGATGAAGGGCTGAGCCGGCGTGAACTGGAAGACCTCATTGACAATGACGATTTTGCGAAGCACGGAAATGCCGTAACCAACTTCACAACCTGCTTGCCGGAGCAACAGGGCAGGCTGGCAATAAATGTTTTGAAAGACCCTTACAATCTCGACTTTCTGACATTGAAAAGAGGATATGATGAGCGCGAACTGGAAACGGCGATTGCCAAAGACATCACGCGCTTCCTGCTTGAACTGGGGAGTGGGTTTACCTATGTCGGACGACAACCCGAATTGGTAGTAGGCAACGAAGGCTATTTCCCCGACTTGCTATTCTATCATATCCGTCTTCGTTGCTATGTCGTGATCGAACTGAAAGTGGTCGATTTCAAACCGGAGTTTGCAGGAAAATTGAATTTCTATGTGGCGGCGTGCAACAAACTGCTTCGCCAGCCGGAAGACAATCCTACCATAGGTCTTCTTCTTTGCAAGTCGAAAGACCAGACGAAAGTGGAATGGGCATTCGACAGCGTACAAAACCCCTTGGGTGTCGCCACTTATGAAGGTATCAAGATCAAGGACAAACTTCCAACTGTAGCGGAATTAAAAGACCGTCTTGAACGGGTGGAACAAGAACTCAAACAATATAAAGAAACGTCCGGCAATGGCGAAAACGAGACTGTCGCACCATGAAGCCGAGAATAATTATTGCCATAGTGCTCCTCCCGAAATCCCAGCCCCGTAGGGGCGACACAATATAGGATAGGGGCGTGCCCCTATCTTTAACGACACAACCGCCCAATGCCCATGTATGGGCGCATAATTCAACCCCGCACGATAATTGAACCACGAATAAACAACGCGTTAGCCATTCGTGAAATTACTTCCCGCTGGTCAGTGGGTCTTCGACAAATCTCGTTATATTCGTGGTTAAATAAAACTCAAATGCGGTGGTTGGTTGAACCACGAATTTTACTAATCTCACGAATATTAATTCGCCATTATACCTCACATGCACATCGTCCTTGCATCCGACAACAACTACGCGCCGTTTGTGGCGGTGACATTGGTGTCGATATTGCGCACCAACCCTGCGCTCCCCACGCTGCACGTCCATCTGCTCGCCAATGGCATTGCCGACGACACACTGCGGC
>CAVHOL010000116.1:0-6333 GCA_963637655.1 bacterium
CCTTCTTCAGTCGCATAGCCCGCTATGCTCCTTCAGAAAGACAGAAAAATCTGCTCGGCTAAAATTCAAAAATCCATCAAAGGTAATTTTTAGAACCCGCCATAAATCATTGCGCACTCTCTTTGCTGCGGACAAAGGTAACACATTTTTAGACATTTTCCGGAAGAACTGACCCTTATCACTGATTTTCTGCGGGCTGTTTTCCGCATTCGGACAAAAAACGTAATTTTGCAGTCGGAAAAAGGTAAGATTGTATACCACTCATGAGTACTGAAAAAGAAAAAGATGCCTTGTTGCAGATGATACGGCAGGGACGGCCTATGTCTATAGGCCAGCAGGCCCGCCTTACCCTGCAGCTGAGCGTCCCCGCCATACTTGCCCAGCTCACCACCACCATCATGCAGTATATCGACGCTTCTATGGTGGGCAGTATGGGAGCCAATGCGTCGGCAGCCATCGGACTGATAGAGTCTACGATGTGGCTTTTGGGCAGTATCTGTTCGGCTTCGGCGGCAGGGTTTTATGTCCAGGTCTCCCATTTCTTGGGAGCCAACGGAGCGCGTGATGCGCGCAGTGTACTGCGCCAGGGTATCACGACGGTGTTGCTGGTGAGCATCGCGCTTGCAGCCGTGTCCCTCTCCGTGAGTCCCTGGCTGCCCCGGTGGCTGGGCGGCAGTGCAGACATCTGCGGCATGGCCTCCTCGTATTTTGCCGTCTGTGCCGTCGGATTGCCAGTGCTTCAGTTCAGCATGTTCGGTTCCGGCATGCTCCGCAGCAGCGGCAATATGGTAGTGCCGAGTGTGATGAGCGTGGTGATGATGACGCTCGATGTGGTGTTCAATTTCTTTCTGATATTCCCTTCGCGAGTCGTACACGTCCTGGGCATGTCTGTCTTTGTTCCCGGTGCCGGACTGTCGGTGACCGGTGCGGCCTACGGAACGGTGGCGGCTGAACTGGTGGCCATGTCGCTGACGATGTACATCCTCTGCCGCAGGTCAAAGGAACTGGGCATCGTGGGCGAGCGCGGCAGTTTCCGTCCTACGGCCGCATGTATACGCCGGGCGCTGAATATCGCCGTTCCGATGGGGCTGCAACAGGTCATCATGTGCAGCGCCTATGTGGTGATGACGCTCATCATCGCTCCCTTGGGCACGGTGGCCATCGCCGCTCATTCGCTGGGCATCGTCGTCGAGAGCCTGTGCTATATGCCCGGATACGGCATCGCCGACGCTGCGACTACGCTTGTAGGCCAGAGCAAGGGTGCCGGACGGCAGGATCTGATGAGGCGTTTCGCCTATATCTCCGTCGCGTTGGGTATGGGGGTGATGGCCGTCATGGGTGTCGTGATGTATGTGGGTGCGCCGGCGGCCCTGTCGCTGATGACACCTGTTGAGGCCATACGCCAGGCGGGTGTCGCGGTACTGCGTATCGAGGCCTACGCCGAACCGATGTTTGCCGCGGCCATCGTGTGCTACGGTGTCTTTGTCGGTGCGGCCAGTACGCTGGTGCCGAGCGTGATGAACCTGGTCTCGATGTGGGGTGTGCGCATCACGCTTGCAGCGGTGCTTGCACCGGCCATGGGACTCAAAGGTGTGTGGATGGCCATGTGTGCGGAACTGTGTTTCCGCGGTGTGATCTTCCTGTGCCGTCTGCGCTGGGGGCACTGGACCGGCGGCGGTAAATGATATGCGGAAACTTATAGGACCGCCCGTAATTGTGACAACGAATAAATACAACAATATGGAAACGATAAAGAATCAAGTCTTTGGTGGCGAACGCCCCCTCTTTGGCATACACGACACCCTGCTCGACCATGTGCGCATTACCTTCGGCGAGTCGGGCGTAAAGGCGTGCCGCAACATCGTTTGCCGCAATTGCTACTTCGAAGGCAAATATCCATTGTGGCACGTAGACGGTTCGCTCATTGAGAACTGCTATTTTGCGCCCGGATCGCGCTCGGCCATCTGGTATTCCAACGACATGACGATGCGGGACTGTGTGGTCAACGGACCGAAATTCTTTCGCGAGATGAACAACCTCACGCTCGAAAACGTTACCGTCAACGATGCCGACGAGACTTTTTGGGGCATCCGCGGACTGATCATGCGCAATGTGGTGCTGCATGAGGGTACCTATCCCTTCATGCATTGCAGCGGCATCCGCATCGACGGACTGGAGAGCGATGCAAAATATGTATTTCAGTATTGCCGTGACGTTGAGATTCACCACGCCAAGATCGATACCAAGGACTCCTTCTGGGAAGTGGAGAATGTCACCGTGTACGACTCCGTGCTCAGCGGCGAGTATCTCGGTTGGCACTCCCGCGGGCTCCGGTTGGTCAACTGCCATATCTCGGGCGAGCAGCCGCTCTGCTATGCCGAGGATCTTGTGCTCGAAAACTGTACCTTCGATGCCGAGTGCGACCGTGCCTTTGAGGATTCTACCGTGCAGGCAGACATCCGCGGCTGTATCAAGAGTGTGAAAAATCCTAGGTCGGGACGCATCGTGGCCGACGGCTATGGAGCGATCGTCATCGACGACAATGTCAAGGCACCGGCCGACTGTCAGGTCGTGGTGCGTGCATGAAGAAGAAAGGAGTTTGCGTTATGGACAGTCAGTTTGATACCCTCACACGGCGTCGCGGTACCTGTTCCTACAAGTGGGACTCGGCACCGCAGGACGATGTGCTGCCCATGTGGGTGGCCGATATGGATTTTGAGACGGCACCGGTCATCGTCCGTGCCCTGCAGGAAAGGGTGGCGCACGGTATCTTCGGATACACGCGCGTGCCCGACAGTTACTATGAGGCGGTGGCCGGATGGTTCAGTCGCCGGCACGGTTGGCATATGGAGAAGGAATGGATCATCTATACCTCGGGCGTTGTGCCGGCACTGTCGGCGGTCATCAAGGCCCTGACCCGACCCGGCGACAAGGTCATCGTGCAGGGGCCTGTATACAACTGTTTCTTCTCCTCGATACGCAACAACGGTTGCGAGGTGGTCTCCAACAGTCTGGTCTATCACGGCCGGACCTATACGATGGACTTCGACGACCTGGAGCGCAAGGCCTCCGACCCCCGCGCCCGCCTGCTGTTGCTCTGCAATCCCCACAATCCGGCGGGGCGCGTGTGGACACGCGACGAACTGATGCGGCTGGCCGACATCTGCCGCCGCCATCATGTGCGCGTCGTGTCAGACGAGATACATTGCGAGATTGTCAGTCCCGGCTACCGCTATACGCCCTTCGGGTCGCTTCCGGGAGCGATGGAGGAGGGGGCCGTAGTGTGTTGCTCGCCGAGCAAGGCTTTCAATACGGCCGGACTGCAGATCGCCAATATCGTCTGTGCCGATGCCGGTGTGCGGAAGCTGGTCGACCGTGCCATCAATGTCAATGAGGTGTGTGATGTCAATCCCTTCGGTGTCGTGGCCCTTCAGGCCGCCTATTCAGACGAAGGAGAGGAATGGCTGGACGCGCTCAACCGCTATCTCCATGACAACAGTCGGGCACTGGAGGCATTCTTCGGGGAGCACCTGCCGCAGTTTCCCGTTGTCCGTCTTGAGGGTACTTATCTTGTGTGGGTAGACTGCTCTTGTCTGCGTATGGATTCTGAAGAGATAGAGCGTGAACTCCTCGACAATGAGCGTGTGTGGATCAATGCCGGTGCCATGTACGGGGCTGAGGGCGCGGCGTTCATCCGTATCAATATCGCCTGTCCCCGCGCCCGTATGGAAGAGGGGTTGGGGCGTATTGCCCGCGGACTGTTCCGTCTGCAGGACCGGCGGCGGTGACGGATTCCCTTCTTGCAGGCCGGGCTACATCTGCCCGTCCCGCATCTGGCGGAGCAGCTCCTTTTGCCGCTCGGTGAGCGAGGTGGGCAGCTTCACGTTGTAGGTGATGATGAGGTCGCCTATCGTGCCGTCGCCCCGGTCATAGCCCTTGCCGCGCAGACGCACCTTAGTGCCGTTTTGCGTTTCGGGTTTCACTTTCAGTTTCACCTTCGTCCCGTTTCCGAGTTGTATGATGACATCGCCGCCGAGCAGGGCCGTGTATAGGTCGATGTTGACGTCGGCGTGCATGTCGCCCGTATTCTGCCGTGCCGACGAAGCGTGTGAGCGTGTACGCCCGCCGTGGCCGAACAGGTCTTGGAAGAAACTGGAAAAACCGCCTCCCCCTTGTCCGAAACTGGAAAAGTCGAAACCGTCAAACGGTGATCCGCCTCCGCCGAAATGGTACGCCCCGCCCCCGCCGGCAGCCTGGTAGGCGTCGGCCTGGCGCCAGTTAGCGCCGAACTGGTCGTACTTCTTGCGTTTGTCCGGATCGCCGATCACCTCGTAGGCCTCGTTGAGCGCCTGAAATTTGGCTTTGGCCTTCGGGTCTTCGGGGTGAAGGTCGGGATGAAACTGTTTGGCGCGTTTCAGATAGGCCCGCTTGACATCTTTCTGCGGGATGCTTTTGTCTACGCCGAGTATTTTGTAGTAATCGATGAATGCCATGTGACAATACCTCCGTTTCTGTTTTTTGAAGTCTTACATCTGTATACAAGCAAATTGTATGCCGAAAATGTCCGGATTGTCGCTATTTCCGTTTTCGTACAAAGGCTTTGTACTGTCACTACAAGGCCCTTGTACTGTCGCTACAAGGCCTTTGTAGTGTCCGTACAAGGCCTTTGTAGCGATCGTACAAGGCCTTTGTACAATTATCTTGTGACTTTTCCTGATTTCAGTAGACACTTTTTCGTTCTATTAACTGGAAAGGTAGACACCATCCGTTTTTGGAAACTGGAATAATGGACACCTTCTTCCGGCTGACCCTGTTTTGATAGACACTGGCCGGATAAGTCACGGAAGGGCCACGGCCGGCGTGGAGCGTGGTCGCAACGGCTTCCGCAAAAACAAATCGATGGAGCAGCAACCCGAATCGGAGGAGGATCTCCTCCAGCACCGCACCGATGGCACGGATGCCTTCGACACGCTCTACATCGGCTGCGAGAAGTTTTCGCAGCATGATTTGTACCCAATTTCGGTGGGTGGAGAGAAAATATTTGTAAATATTAGGTTAAAATATGTATATTCGGGGGGGTGACGAGGAAAACTATATTTTTGCGAGAAAATACAAGACATTTAAGACTATGAAAAAAATCATTATCTTGTTACTTTCACTCGTTTTTGCTTTACAAACGAATGCACAGACCTTACAAGGTCATCGCTATCGCGGTTCTGTAGAAGCCTCTTTTCTCGTTGGAAATGACGGCGTGTACAAAGATTTTAATGCTACTGGTGGCGGTATATCCACAAGCCATGGCTATCAATTGAACCCTAATATTTTCCTTGGTGGTGGTATTGCATATCATTATTATAGCTTGGATTATTTTGACGGACATAATGCCGTGCCTGTTTTTGCTAATTTCAGAGTAAATATGAACTCTAATAAGGTAAGTCCTTTTTTCGATGCCAAAATAGGATATTCGGCTGGTGACTTTGAAGGATTATACGCCTCACCATCATTTGGTGTAAGAGTTGGAATAAAGGATAATCTGGGAGTCAATTTTTCCATTGGATATACCGCCCAGGGCTTCAAATATGAAGATTACGACTTAGTAGGTCATCTTCATTTGCCTAAGACTGAAAAATCCTACATTCACAGTATAACCATTTCTGTCGGACTCGATTTCTAACCAAATAAATAACCGTATTATGAAAAAGATTTTCTCAATTCTCGCCATTGTTGTAGTTACAATGTGCGCATTTTCATTCGTTTCATGCAGTAGCGATGATGACGACAAACTGTCAACCGCAGATGTCGTAGGTACATGGATGACAACATCTATTCAAACCTCAAATGGTACTTGGGTCGACTTAACAAATTCTCTCTATGCCAGCAAACGTGCTTACGCAAATTTTAAAAGTGATGGCACTTATGTTGGATGGGGCTCACTCGGTAATGGTACAGGTACTTGGAAACTTGATGGTCGTACACTAACTACGTATGTTGATGGAGAGGTTTACATTACCTATAGTAACATTGTTCTTAATGGTACTGAAATGAGTGGAACCATGTCCCAAGGTTCTACATCTCTGAATTTCAAAGCAAAGAAACAATAAATGTTTTCCCCTAATCCCCTGACTCTATACGCCTTTGTCTTGTGCTTTGTCGCAGGATGAAGGCTTTTTCTTTTTGTGGCTGCTGCGCTCGCTCATGGGCGTGGCGGCTTTTTGCTTTGGGGCGTGCTCTCGTTCCTCGTCCCTCTTAACTCGTCCCTCTCTATGTCCCTCCCAAACATCATTGAGTTAGCCAAGCAAGACCTCTACACAGCCAAAGAGGAGTTGCTCGAAA
>CAVHOL010000117.1:0-5668 GCA_963637655.1 bacterium
AAATTATCGAGATTACCAACTTTTTAAACCACTTTTCTTATCCCGAACTCAGGTTAATAGATTGCGGGCCGGACATCCGGCAACAAATGATGCATATACCCTTCCAGCGCCTTGACGGCATACTATTGACACATGTGCACTACGACCACGTTGGCGGTCTGGACGATCTCCGGCCGTTCTGTACCTTTGGAGACATCAACATATATGCCGATTACCATACGACAAGCACATTGCGTCAAACGATGCCGTACTGCTTCGAGAAAAACCTTTACCCTGGAGTGCCCCACATCAGCTTGCATAATATAAAGGCACACAAACAATTTCAAATTGGGGACATTCCCATTTTGCCCATTACAGTCATGCACGACAATCTTCCCATTCTCGGTTTTAGATTTGGGAAATTTGCCTATATCACTGACATGAAGAGCATCAATGATGCAGAATTGGAGTATTTGACAGATTTGGATGTTCTTGTTGTCAATGCCCTTAGATTTCAAAAAGAACACCACTCACACATGTTGGTAAAAGATGCAATTGCTTTTGCAAAAAAAATCGGAGCAAATCATACCTACTTAACTCACTGCAGCCATGGCATCGGCCTCTATGAGGAATCTCCAAAACAGTTGCCCCAAAATGTGGAGCTGGCTTATGACGGACTGGTCTTCAACGTTTCCTCTTCTTTCTGAACAGAGGAAAGCAACTTGATACGCCTTGGTATTTCCGGTAGAGTTTCCACCCCAGCAACAAACCGTCAACTAAACCAGTACCAACATTCATCATATTGAAAATACGCTGTGTGGGCGACTGGGGATTGACGGTATCTCCATGGACCAAATTGTCCCATAAGGACGTGATTTTATCCTCATCGTCTTGAATTTCGCCGCGGATAGCGTCTTTCATATTGGCGATATCCGACAGCGTCTTCACTTCCAAGGGAACATTATTAGGCTTATTCATCACTTTCTATTTACTGCATTAAAATGCTGACAAGCAACTTGACCAAGGGACGCTCAAGCAATCGTTTTCTAAACAATATACACAACACAAAAACAAGTGCATAAACGCCTGCAATCACACAGAATGCACTGCCTTCACCCATATATTGCTTCAAACCATAGGCAGCCGCAAAGGACAAGTAGATGAGAGTCAGCAGCAACAATAGCGACAGTATAACAACCATTACAACGGCCGTGAGCAACCGCACGACTTTGTCAATTACATCGAGCTTCACGTATTTGGTCTGAAGCCCGATGTAATGTTTCAGCACTTCTACAAGTTGCCCTATCGTCTCTATGTTTCTATCCGTTGAGAACATGAGAAACTTCTTTATTCTACACTCTGAGCTTCCTTGATATCGTCAACCAAATCGTCAACTTCCTTGCGGCTCAACTTGATATTGTGCTTCTTGCAAAAATCGTCTACTGCGTCACCGATTTTTGTACGTGTTTCGCTGCCTTTTTCGGGAGCCATAAGTAAACCAAGGGCTGCACCTGCGATGGCACCTCCGAAGAAAGCGCCAATGTAACCTAATGCTTTCATATTCTATTTGTTAAAGTTGAACATAATATCTTGAGCTTCTGCTCAACGGCAAATATAGCAAAAGAATAGCAAACGTAAACACTTTGCCTTGCGATTTTTTGTTAAAAAATAAGGTAAAAAGCGAATTAACATACTTTATGCGGACAAAACGACCGATATGTATAGGATATTTTGTAATTTCGCATTACTTACATACTATTGCATAACGAATAACCACGAATTTAAAAATTCCGAATATGAAAAAAAACATCGTTCTTTGTGCAGGATTGTGCGTTGTCCTTGCATTGAGCAGTTGCAAATCGAAAGAGAGCGCCTACAAGAAAATGTACGACAAAGCCCAAGCCAGACAAGAAAGCCAAATCACCGAACCTGCCGTCACAGAGACACCTGTGGTGGCTCCTATAGTCGAAAAACCTGCTACAGAAACGACTACCGTCGACAACGGTGACAACGTAGCCGTGCGATCCGAGAACGTAACGCTTATCAGCGGTTCCGGTCTCAAGAATTTCAGTGTTGTTGTAGGTTCATTCTCGGTTCGCGCCAATGCAGACGGTCTTCAAAAAAAATTGAAGAACGCCGGATACGATGCCCAAATTGTCTACAATTCAGAGAAGGGAACATACCGCGTCATTTCATCTACATTTGACACAAAGAACGAAGCAGTACGCTCTCGCGACCAGTTCCGCAACACTTACAGCGGAGCATGGCTTCTCTACAAAAAATGATGTGACCCACATCTCGTCTGCAACAAAACGCTAAATTCGGGTTCTAAAAGCCACCTTTGATGGATTTTTTGAATTGAACATACCCGTCAAAACATATTTAATGATGCGTGGAATTCTTAGAACACGCCTAAAGCAAACATAACACTGTGGCCCGAATACTTTCAATAGACTATGGAAAGAAGCGCACGGGTATTGCAGTCACCGATCCATTGCAAATCATTGCCAATGGATTGGCGACTGTTGCTACCTGTGATCTCATGACATACTTGCAGACCTATACTGCAAAGGAACAGGTAGAAAGGATTGTCATTGGGGAGCCCAAAAAGATGGATGGTACTCCCAGTGAAAATCTTGCACGCATCAGACAGTTTGTTGCAAAATGGGAAAAATGCTCGCCCATTCCCATAGAATATTTCGACGAAAGATTTACCTCCGTATTAGCGCATAAAGCCATGATAGACTGCGGCATGAAAAAGATGGCACGGCGTGATAAGGCAATAGTCGATGAAATCAGCGCGACAATCATACTTCAGGACTATCTACAGCACAGAAGAATCGTCCATAGTTGAATGTCAAATGAATTTCTATCATTCCACGCGCGACAGACAAACCTATGGCAACACCTCTTTAAAAACTATCTGTCTGCATAAAACATTTTCAAGATGATATTACCAATCTATATTTACGGCAACCCCGTTTTACGAGCTGTCTCCAAAGACATCAACCCCGACTATCCAGAGTTGTCTTCACTCATAGACAATATGTTCGAAACACTGGCCGAAAGCGATGGTATCGGACTTGCGGCCCCACAAATAGGTAAAGACATAAGACTGGTCGTCATTGACCTTGACGTTCTCAGCGACGACTTACCGGAATACAAAGGTTTTCGCAAGACCTTTATCAACCCATACATCCTTGACTATGACGAGGAAGCTCCAAAGAAATCCATGGAAGAAGGCTGCCTTTCTCTCCCCGGTATACATGAAAGTGTAAACCGGCCGACACGCATACATGTAAAGTACATGGATACAGACTTTCAGGAACATGACGAATGGGTAGACGGTTACCTCGCCCGAGTCATGCAGCACGAATTCGACCACCTTGACGGAAAGATGTTCATTGACCGCATATCCCCGATGCGGAAGCAAATGATACGGAGCAAACTGAAATCATTACTTTTGGGACGTTTTCGTTGTTCATACCGGACAAAGACCGCAAAGAAATGAAACAATACATAGTTCTCATACTCTCCCTGTTGTCCATGCAGCAGGCGGCAGCGCAATACAATACCGACCGTCTGATGATTACGGGACGCAGTGCGCTATACTATGAGGACTATGTTCTATCCATTCAATATTTCAATCAGGTACTCAACGCCAAACCCTATTTGTACGAACCTTGGTACTTTCGCAGCGTTGCAAAATTCTATCTTGACGATTATGTAGGTGCTGAAAAAGATATAACCAAGGCCATCGAACTCAATCCATACATATATAATATGTATGAGTTGCGAGGACTTTGCCGTATCCGCCAACAGCATTTCGATGATGCCATTGCCGACTATACAAAATCGCTGACAATGGAGTCCAACAATCAGAGTGCATGGTATAATCGCACATTGTGCCGTATAGAAAAAAAAGACTACGAAACAGCGCAGAAGGATCTGGATACCATCATTTCCAAGTGGGACAAATTTTCTGAAGCCTACTCCGTAAGGGCAGAAGTGCTTCTACTACAAAAAGACACGATATCTGCAGATAAATGGCTGGACAAGAGTCTCGCTATTGATCCATATAATGCCAACGCATGGCAAGCAAGAGCAATGATTGCCTTGTCAAAAAACGAATGGAAAGATGCTGACACCTATCTCGGCAAGGCAATACACTTGAAACCAAAAGACGCCAATAATTATATCAACCGCGCTTTGGCGCGTTACAATCTCAACAACCTTAGGGGTACCATGTCTGATTACGACACGGCTATTGACATTGATCCCAACAATTTCTTGGCGCACTACAACCGTGGACTGCTCCGCATGCAACTAGGTGACGACAACAGAGCCATTAACGATTTCAACTATGTCATAAAGATGGAGCCGGACAATGTCATGGCGATATTCAACCGTGCCATACTTTTTGACCGAACCGGTAATTTGCATGCTGCTATACGGGACTACAGCAAGGTCATCAACCAGTTTCCCAACTTTTGGACGGGTCTTTCCCGGCGAGCAAACTGCTTCCGACGGTTAGGTATGGCAGGGAAGGCCGAATTGGACGAATTCCGTATACTCAAAGCACAAATGAACAAGCGCCTGGGCGTACAACCGAGATGGAGCAGTTCAATGCGTAAAAAAATGCGTCACCGTAGCGAAACCGACCCTGAAAAATACAATCAGATGGTTGTTGATGATGATGCAAAAATGGAGCATGAATACAAAAGCGAATATCGCGGAAAAGTACAAAACCGCAGTATTGAGATGCAATTCTTACCTATGTACGGTTTGACCCTTTCACCCTACAATAGCGATATCAGACAATACCAGCCCTACTCGCAAAGTGTAGAACACTTCAACCATACGCAAAAATTACGCCATACCATATACATAAGCTGCCATAACCAGCAATTGGACGAGCGTCAATCGCTGAATTATCTTGCATACATTGACTCGCTTACAACATTCATTGAGACAGCCAGTTCGGGAAAATATGTAAACAACGACCTGTTAAGCCGCTCTATTACCTATGCAACCGTACAAAACTACGAGTATGCCCAAGCCGACGTCACCGCATGTCTACAGACAGACAGTACATCTGCCCTACCCTACTGGCAGCGTGCGGTCTGCCAATGGCGCATCAACGCATTTAACAGTTCACAAGGCATGGACACCCGGTTGAAGAATGCAGGCATAATCAGCGACTTGACCGCTGCCATCAGTCACGATCCGGCCAACCAGTACCTATATTACGACCGGGCTAACGTCTACGCTAGCGAATGCAATTACAAACAGGCCATCAGTGACTATACAAAATCGATTTCTCTCGATCCCAATTTGGCAGAGGCTTATTACAACCGAGGAATCGCCTATCTGAATACTCAAGACAAAACGTCCGCGACATCCGATCTGAGCAAAGCAGGAGAACTCGGTTTGTACGATGCCTACAGCATAATCAAGCATATCGGGAAAGAGAAGAAATAACGTAACCATCCGATAAAATCCAACGAAGTATAGGCTTGAGAGCAGGAAAATATCGGTTAGAAAATCCAAATAAAACAGACATATATAATTGTATATCATACCGTTATACGATTTTCTTTCGCTTTCTTTCTTTTGTTTATTTCGGGGATTTTTGGTGCATTTTTGTTGCAGATTTGTTGCGCGTTTCGGATTTCTTTTATTACTTTTG
>CAVHOL010000118.1:0-5652 GCA_963637655.1 bacterium
AATCGACTAAAAATACAGGGCAAAATTGGGTAATTTATTTTTTGAACATTACTTATATTCTTTCCAGTACCAGTTTTATCAGGTCGTCTATTTGGTGCTTGTATCCGGTATTTGCCTTTTGGGCGACGCGGTTGGCGATGACTACGCAAGCAGTGGTGGCTTTGTGTCCCATGAGGCAGGACAATCCGGCCAAGGCAGAACTTTCCATTTCGAAGTTGGTGATGCGGTGTCCGTGGTATTCGAAACTCTGTATCTTCTCATTCTGGTGCGGGTCGGCTAAGGGAATGCGCAATTGTCTACCCTGCGGACCGAAGAATCCGCCGCAGGCGATGGTGATACCGCGTACCATGTCGTCTTTTGCAATACGGTCTACCATTTCTTTATCGGCATCAATGACATATGGAGCCGGTGCGCATAGATTACCTGTCCATCCCAAATGGTTGATGAGTGCTTTTTCCATTTGCAGATTGCAAACGGTATTGCGGCCTGCATAGAAGTTGAGCAGTCCGTCAAAACCGACTGATATCTCAGAACAAATGAATGTGCCAGTGGGCGTGAATGGCTGCAACCCTCCGCATGTGCCGACCCTGACAATTTCCAGTTGCCGGAATTCCTCTTTTTCTGTCCGTGTATCGAAATCAATGTTGGCCAAAGCGTCGATTTCATTCATCACGATATCGATATTGTCGCATCCGATACCGGTGGACAATACTGTTATTCGTTTCCCTTTGTAGGTTCCGGTGATGGTGTGGAACTCACGGTTGGACACATCGCATTCCTGGGTTTCAAAGTGAGAGGCTACCAGTTGTACTCGTCCGGGGTCGCCTACAAGGATTACTTTGTCTGCCAGGTGGCTGGGGGGCAGGTGTAAGTGGAATATGCTGCCATCGGCGTTGATAATCAGTTCTGATTCTTCAAATTTTTTCATTGTGGTCAATGTTTGTTGAGTAGTATTTCGTTGTTGCGGAGAGATTTTTCCGCTTGTTGTATTTCTTCTTGTAAGGCATACAGGTCTTGTTCAGCCTGAAGGATGCTGTTCGCTATCTTTTTTTGTGATGTCTTTGGAGAATTATGGTATTTTTCGCGTAGCTGGGCGAGGCGCTCCCTTTGACTCTCCATTGTCGCTTTTTTCTCCTGAATGGCAAGGAAAGCCTGGCGGTCAGCTGGCGATTTGAAATCGTCAAGGTCTTCGTACGTGATATTTTCGTTTACGACAAAGCGGTAAGTTCCCTTTTCGGCGTCTTGTGCATTACGCCGCTTGAGACTGGCGAGCCTTGCCATGGCATGCTCGCGAAGCTCCGGTGTCGGCCAAGTGTCCCTGATACGAACGATAGAGGCCAGGTTTCTCATCTTGGCCGTGCTATATTCGTTGATGTCATAGTTCTGCCGGGTAGGGGAGAGGGCGATGGTGTATACGCATGCTTTTCCTTCTGGCTGTCGGCGTGTAGATACAAGCCAAGCTAAAGAATCGGTTTCGTCGGTGACGTACAAAAGATCGTCGTTGGAGGAATTGAAGGGTAACCCCATGTTCTCGGCTTGCCGGAAGGTTCCTTCGTCGGAATCAAGACTTGTGACAAAAAGATCGTAACCTCCGAGGGTTTCTTTCGACTTTGCTGCAAAATAAAGCGTGGAACCGTCTGCAGACATATAGGGAAAAGTGATGTAGGTCAGGCCTTCTCCGAGTGTTGTCACTTCTTTGGGCGTTCCCCATGAGGCGCCCTCTTTGTCGATTGTGAAAAATCGGGAATTCCCGGTACTGTCGTTCAGCGAGTAATAGCACTTGTTTTTGAATCCATTGACGTAAACATAGGCATCGGTGGATGTCGCATTCGGGAAAAGAGTATTGTATGGAACGAATGTTCCGTAATCTTTGGGTAATGGTATTGCCGAAAGAATGTCGTCCCTGTTGACAACGGTACTGTCGATGACAAACAAGTGTTGGGTATTGGGCAGCATCTCTTCAAACAACGCTTTCTCCTTGGCTTCTGCTATTGATGTGGAACTGGGGGCGTTTTTCTTGGCTATAACTTTCTTCTTTGTCTGCGCGAATGATGCGGTCGCAGAGAGTGCAAAAAGGAAAAGAAATATTTTGATGTTCATACTTTGGTCTTTTCGGTGTTATTGGCGTGGTGAGTTTATGCAAAGATAAGACAAAATCTCGAATAATGCGGAAAACCGTGGGTAAAATAGTTTATTTTCATTAGTTTTGTAGGCGGTAACAACAATTGCGCAATGGGGAAATATCGTATTATAATAATTGTGGCCTTTTTGGTCAGTTGGCTGATGGCATGCACGAATGCCGTCCGAACGCCCAAAGTGAACGGTGCAGAGCCGGGAAGTCTCACCAAAGATACTTTGAAGCAAGACGCTCCAGTTGTCAGTCTGACGGCGGAAACCTTTAAGGCCAAGGTAATGGATTATGAGAAAAATGCGCAATGGACTTTTCTCGGTCAACGTCCGGCTATCGTTGATTTCTATGCACCTTGGTGCGGACCTTGCAAGGCCACAGCACCAGTCCTCGAGTCGTTGGCAAAGGCTTATCAGGGGAAATTGGATGTATATAAAGTGGATATTGACCAAGAACCGGAATTGGCGCAAGTGTTTGGTATTTCGTCCATTCCTGCATTGCTCTTCATTCCGGTCGACGGGCTTCCTACTATGAAAGTAGGGGCTATGCAGAAACCTGAAATTGAAAAACTTATACGTACGATGTTGTTGCATGAGAAGTAAGGTTTCTTATGTGGTAATTGTGGGCCGTTGCGTCTTCTTAATTTGAAAATATTACAAAGGCCTTGTACTGGCAGTACAAAGGCTTTGTACGGACACTACAAGGCCTTTGTATCGTCACTACAAGGCCCTTGTATCGTCACTACAAGGCCCTTGTACGAACGCTACAAGACCTTTGTAGGAAATGACAAAAGAAAACAATGATAAACAAGAAGATTTTCGGGCTTGAAATTGCAGTGCTACTGTTTGTACCCGAAACGGTGGATGCCTTCCTAAATTCGAGAATGAAGGTGAACAACTACTTCATTTTTTTGCCCACCAATCTTTTTGACGTAACTTTGTAGCGATGAAGATACATATATTCAACCCAGAGCATGATATTGCCCTGGCTATGCACAAGGATTTGTTTACTGCTCCGCATGCGGTCCGCCAATTTCGCAGAGATTTGGGCGGACTTGCCGCATTGTGGGCAGACGATGGTGATATCGTAGTGGTCGATGACCTCCAAGTGGCGCAAGAGTCAGTAAGGCATCTGAAAAAATATGCCCATAATGTCCGGTTGGTGGATTTTGCGGGACTGCAAAACCTGTCGTTGGAAGAGAAGTCGGATGTTGAGGTTTGTCCTTGGGGATGGGACCGGGCTGTTGGACGTGAAATGGTTCGGGTTTCGGAGAATGTCGGTTTGGCAATACCGTCAGAAAGTCGGATGGAGATGATACGGAAGATGAGCAACAGAAGTTTTGCAGCCACCCATTTCTTGCCCACATTGAAATCTGTGAGCCCCCGCTGTGTCGGCGATTCTTTTTATTGCGCTACACTGGAGGAGATGGAGTTTGTCGTCAAACGGAATGGACAAAGTGTTCTAAAGGCCCCCTGGAGTTGCAGTGGAAGGGGATTGAGATACGTGCTCTCGGAGATGGATAGCCATCAGATAGGATGGAGCCGCAATATAATTGCCCGGCAGGGCGGTATCATGGTTGAACCATATTATAATAAAGTTCTTGATTTCGGAATGGAGTTCGAGATATCGTCGGCTGGACAAGTGAACTATTGTGGATTGTCTCTTTTTCACACGAAGAACGGGGCCTATGTCGGCAATGTTCTGGCTACGGAAAACCGCAAACGTGAGATGTTGTCGAGATACGTCAGTCTGCATTTGTTGGATGAAGTACGTGAAGCAGTCCTTTCGGTGGCCCAGCGCATTTTGGCCGCGGCTTATTCCGGCCCCTTTGGGGTTGATATGATGGTAGTCACAGGCGGGCGGGGAAACGGTGGCCTGATGCTTCATCCTTGTGTCGAACTCAATCTAAGAAGAACAATGGGGCATGTCGCTATTGCTGTCTCGCCAAACGAATATGAGTCAGAGGGGATCATGCGCGTCGTATTTGAAAACGGAAGATACAAGTTGAGGATAATGCAGACTCGGGAAAATCTTTTGAATACAGATATAGTATGACGGCGAGACGGAAGGAGGCTTTGCAGCTTGTCTGAAGTTTAGTCGGCGATGATATTAGATCACCCTTATATATAAATAATAATGTGTAAATTCCGGCATTTTTCAATGCTCCTGGATACCAATCGATACATACAAATGAAAGTAAATACAGAAACGTTCGAACAGATACATCGTCCGATGTATATATTGGAGGAAGACAAACTCCGCCGCAATTTGGCGCTGATAAAGTCAGTTGCCGACCGTGCGGGAGTTGAGATAATATTGGCGTTCAAGGCATACGCTTTGTGGAAAACGTTCCCAATCTTCCGTGAGTATATCAACTCTACAACTGCCAGCTCGCTTGCCGAAGCCCGTATGGCATACGAAAAGTTCGGCAGCAAGGCGCATACTTATTCCCCTGCCTATACGGAGTATGAAATAGACGACATTGCAAAATGCTCGAGCCACTTGACGTTCAATTCCATGACTCAGTACGAGCGTTTCCGGTTGCAAGCGAAAGCCGCCAACCCTACACTCAGCTTCGGATTGAGAGTGAATCCCCGATATTCGGAAGTCGAGACGGATCTGTACAATCCCTGTGCCCCGGGAACTCGTTTTGGTGTCAGTGCAGAATGCCTGCCCGAACGATTGCCCGAAGATATAGAGGGGTTTCACTGTCATTGTCATTGCGAAAGCGGCTCTGATGTTTTTGAACGTTCTTTAGTACATATTGAGGGGCATTTTGCAAAATGGTTTCCACAATTGGAATGGATCAATTTTGGCGGCGGGCATTTGATGACCCGAAAGGACTATGATATAGACCGGCTTGTACGTATACTGACCGATTTTCGTCGTAGATATCCCCATCTGCGTGTGATTCTGGAACCGGGAAGTGCTTTTGCGTGGCAGACTGGACCATTGGTTTCTCAAGTTGTCGATGTGGTGGAGGACTGCGGCATCAGAACGGCAATTCTCAATGTAAGTTTTACTTGTCACATGCCTGATTGTCTCGAGATGCCTTATGTTCCTGCTGTAAGAGGAGCAAAAGTGGTGGAAAGTTCCGTATGTGAGAACCGGTCCTATGTCTATAGACTGGGAGGAAACAGTTGTTTGTCGGGCGATTTTATGGGTGAATGGCAGTTTGGCCATGAACTGGAAATCGGCGAAAATGTGATTTTTGAGGATATGTTACATTATACAACAGTGAAGACTTGCATGTTCAATGGTATCACACATCCGTCGATTGCGCTTGTGAAATCGGGTAATATGGAACTTGAAATCCTTCGAAATTACTCCGTTGAAGACTATCTTTTGCGCATGGATTGAGGAAAATTGATATTTTTCGAAAAAAAACATGGAAATGTTTTGCGGTATTGCGAAAAACTACTACCTTTGCAACCGCATTTAGAGAAATGCTCCTAGCAATGCTTAGGAGAATGCGGCAATAGCTCAGTTGGTAGAGCGCAACCTTGCCAAGGTTGAGGTCGCGG
>CAVHOL010000119.1:0-5599 GCA_963637655.1 bacterium
CCCCAAGAAACAACTCTTCTTCGACAACCTCCGTCTCACCCCCTGGCACGACATGCCCCTGCAGCCCGACACCCGGCCACTCGTGGTGCGCCTCCTCTCATGGCAGTTCGTCCACCTGCCCCTGTGGGTGTATAACCTGACGCAGTGGGGGATAGGTGTGATAAAAAGATAAGGGCGGTTCTATGAATTACCGCCGTAAATTATAAAACTTTGTGTTATTCCCGTTTTGTCATCTTGCGGTCTCTTTTCGGCCCAATTTGTCTGTTCGTTTAGTCGCATAGCCCGCTATACTCATTCACTCACAACCAAATTGTACTCGAAAATAGCCTCGCAATATGTCAAAGCTAATTTATAGAACCGCCCTTAAAAGAATGATACCCAAGACGATCCATTATTGTTGGTTTGGCTACAATCCGTTGCCAGCCTCCGCCAAGAAATGTATAGCATCGTGGAAAAAGCATTTTCCGGGCTATGAGGTCAAGCAATGGGATGAAAGCAATTTCGACGTGGAGTGCATTCCCTATGTGCGTCGGGCTTATAACCTCAAGAAATATGCCTTTGTCAGCGATTATGCACGTTTCGTCATCCTGTACCAACATGGAGGCATTTACTTCGATACCGATGTGGAGGTTGTCCGTGGCATGGACGACATCCTTTCAAAAGGCGGATTTATGGGGATGGAAAACCTCATGGTAAACCCAGGGTTGGGAATGGCGGTGGAAGCTAACAATCCAATAATAAAAGATATAATAGACTATTATTCAACACTCCATTTTGCAGACGAAGAAGGCAATATGCTCCATGAGGGAACGGTAGTTAAGCACACCACCCAAGTTTTGGAGCGTCATGGCTATCAGCAAAATGGCGAACAGCAAAACATCGGAGGTCTTTGGATTTATCCTAATGATTGGTTCAACCCTTTGGAAGATGCAACAGGACGTCTGAACATGACAGAAAACACGCGTAGCATCCATTGGTTTGCAAAGACGTGGTGTGAGAACTACGGACCTATACGCAAATGGGTGATGCGCTACTTGCATCGCGTGTTTGGTGTGGCCTGTTTTGCTAAAATGAAAAAAACATTGCATTTGTAACTTCTATGTCAGATTTCTTTTGGGGTGATCTATACCTCTACTCCTCCAGTCTCCTGGCGTTCATCATAGCCATGCGCTACGTCTCGTCGCCCGACAACAGTTTGATAAAGGAGAAGAAGGACAACATCATCTGGCCCGTCATCATTGCCGCCATCCTGTCGGTGTGGATGGCCAACCGTCCTCTGACATCATCTGCGTATGGCGATACGGGTACCTATGCCGCAGGCTATATCAGTACCGACCCATATCATGTGGAGTTCAGTTGGACGGGCGAGTGGTTCTGGCAATGGATCATCGTGGCCTGCAAACTGATGGGACTCGACTATGTGGGCTACTTCACCGTCATCTACGTCATCTATGTCTTCTCGGCACTGGCGTGCGTGAAGATCCTCATGCCCAACAAGGTCATGCTCGGCATGGCCTTCGTGTGGACAGCACTGATGTACTACAGTTACGGTATCAACGGCATACGCAACGGATCGGCGTGCCACATGCTCCTCCTTGGCTTCGCCCTCATATTGAAGGGCAGGTTGCTCTTCTGGCCGGGAGCGGGACTGTGCCTGCTTGCTTTCGGTATACACCGCAGTACGATGCTGCCCATCGCCGCCTTTGTCGCGGGCCGATTCCTGATACGCGACGCGCGCTACGCCGTATTCTTCTGGCTCCTCTCCATCCCCATCTCGCTGGTGGCGGGCGGGGCAGTCACATCGTTCTTCTCCGGGCTGGGCTTCGATGAGCGAATGTCGGGCTATGCCGACGCCCGCAACGATATGTCTGCCTTCTCCCATTCGGGCTTCCGCTGGGACTTCCTCTTCTACAGCATGTGGCCGGTGGTGATGACGTGGGTGAACTGTGTGAAGCGCAAGTGTACCGACAACTGGTACCGCGTGCTCTCCGTCACCTACTGCCTGAGCAACGCCTTCTGGGTGATGGTCATCCGCGCCTCGTTCAGCAACCGCTTCGCCTACCTCTCGTGGTTCCTCTATCCCATCATCATCGCCTATCCGCTGGTGAACATCGACACGTGGGAGGACCAAGACCGCAAGACCGGCTACGTGCTCCTCGCCTGCGCCGGCTTCACGTTTCTGATGAGTACGGTGTATTGGGGGTAACGGGCGATGCAGGTGCGGGACGGCCGCAGGCCAAGGGTAAATAAGAACCCCATTATGGGTGTTGCAAGGGAACAGTACAATTACCCATTATGGGGATAACGCAAGAGAATAGTACCATTCCCAGCCCTGCAGGGGCGTAATGGCCGCAGGCCAGAGTGAACATAGAATACACATTAGACGTGTCGCAAGTGAACAGTACAATTCCCATTATGGGGATAACGCAAGGGAACAGTACCATTCCCAGCCCTGCAAGGGCGTAACGGTCGTAGCCCAGGGTGAACCGAGGAACGTAGTGACGAGGTGTCGCTCGGCTTTGCCGCTTGCGCCAGCAAGAACCCTGGGTATCAAATTAGGCCACGCATGGCTGGCCCGTTGGTCAGCACAATAAATAACAAATCGCAAACATCATTTCCATAATAATATCGCATACCAATAACATCGCGCAACCAATAAACATCGCATCCCAATAATATCGTATTCCGATAACGTCGCACATCATCCGGATTGTTGGTTGTGCTGACCTTACAGGCCAGCCGTCCTCAGCAACCGTGAAACCCAGGGTTGCGCTACGCGGCTGTCGCCGCTCCGCTTACCCTGGGCTACGGCCGTTACGCCCCTGCAGGGCTGGAATATGCATTGGCTACTTGCGTTGCTACCATGGTGAATGGTAAAATACACGGCCTCGTTGCTACCGTGGTGCTGGTAAAAACGCACGGCCTCGTTGCTACCTAAAATGCACGGCCTCGTTGCTACCGTGGTGCTGGTAAAAACGCACGGCCCCGTTGTGTCGCTTCCATGACTTTGTAAATGCACCGATTCCTTGTGTCGCTTGTGCCGGTTTCTCAATGTGTCCTCAAATGACGATTGCGACATCACGGTGCCAACAACATATTCACCCCAATACCATTCCTCGCCATGGCCCAATCGCTCATTAAGGTCTACCTGCACATCATCTTCCACATCAAGACGACAAGCGTTCCGATAAAAGAGGAGCACATGGGGATGATGCATGCCTATATGCTGGGAATAGAAAGGCAACTCACTACATACGGACTGTGCGCCGGCGGCACACGAGACCATGTGCATCTGCTCTGTACCATGCCCAAGAACCTCATGGTGCCCGAGCTGGTGCAAAAACTGAAGGTCGTATCGCATAAATATCTCGAATCGCTTGCCCCTGACTATTACTGCGATTTTGCATGGCAAAGCGGTTATGGCGTATTCTCCGTCAGTCCGTCGGTCATCGACAATGTGGTCAGATACATCAACAACCAGCCCGAGCATCACCGCCACCATACGTTCGAGGAGGAGTACCGCCGTTTCATGGCCGAATATAAGGTGGCAGAAATGGATGAACGGTATTTGTTCAGCGATTGACAATTTTGGGACGGTAACGACCGTAGCCCAGATCGAACATGAAATACCCAATATAGGTGGCGCAAGGGAACAGTACCATTCCCAGCCCTGCAGGGGCGTAACGATCGCAGCCCAGGGTAAGGACATAATACCCATTAGTAGTAACGCAAGGGAACAGTACCATTCCCAGCCCTGCAAGGGCGTAACGATCCCAGCCCAGGGTAAGGAGGAAGCGAAGCGACCGACGCAACCCTGGGTTTCAATTCATACCACGCAAGGCTGGCCTGTAGGGTCAGCACAATAAATAACGTTTCGCAACCCGCATTTCACCAATCACGTTTCGCAACCAACATTTCGCAACCAACATTTCGCAACCAAACAATGAAGATAACCTACATCTCCAAAGACAGTTCGCTGATGCTGAAGGGCTTTGCCCTGCTTCTCATGGTCGTGTATCATCTATATACTGCGGAGAATATGGCCGGTGCTTTCAGTCTGTGCTCGATACAGGGCATGCCGCTGGCCTCGTGGCTGATACGGGCATGCAATCCTGTTGGATGCTATCTCTTTATCAGCGGCTACGGGTTGTATTATACAAGCAAATCCAAGTCTGTAGGGGGGGAATTTTAGAAGAATAGTAAAGTTATACAAGCTCTATTGGCTGACGTTGCTGGTGTTTGTACCCTTGGCATGCTGGTTGAGACCGGATTGCTATCCCGGCCATTGGACACATTGGCTGGGTAGTATCACGGCGTTTCACACGTATTGGAATCATGTGATATGGTTTCTCTTTCCGTATGTGATGCTGGTACTGACGAGCAAATGGGTGTTCGGCCTGTTGGACAGGTTGGGGTGCTTGCGTATGATGGCAGTGAGCTATGTGCTGACTTTCGCTGCCATGTTTTTGGTGAGCCGCTACTACACTGCATATTTCAACGATCATTACGCCATTTATCAAGTGGTTCTCTATTTCGATTGTCTGTTCATGTTTGTCATGGGTGCGGTGTTTTGCAAGTGTGCTGACCGGGAGTTTCATGGTCCGGCAGTACGGTTGCTGACGCTTCCGCAGTGGGCATTGTTGGCTTTGTTCGCATTGGTGTTTCTGTCGATATGTGTTGTTGACTTCTCACCCTATGGCCAACTGAGTTCATTGGTCATGATATCCTTGTTCCTTCGCATCAAGTGGCAGACGTTTATAATGCGTGGTTGGCGGCTGCTGGGACGGTATAGCACGGTGATATGGTTTATCCATATGTGGATTTGTTATTGCTGCTTCAAAGAGTGCATCTACGCCCTGCACTACCCCTTGTTGATGCTTGCGGCTACGTTGGCCAGCAGCATGGCAGTGGGCTATGTCATTCTGCGCGTTGACCGATGGAGTAACCGACTGTTGCATTTGAATTGATGGCAAAAATATTCCCAAAGCATTGCCCCTGTAGGGCAGGGATATGCATCGACTCCTTGCGTTGCCCCTATGAGGGGCGTAGTAGGTGCGGTGTCCCACCGCACAGCAACAAGAATGTACACAATGCCTGTGGAACAATAGACGATATCTCCTTGATGTGCGGTGAGACACCGCACCTACTAATATATGCAACACTACCGCCCAGCCCCTTACTGTGGCGAAGATACCATACGGTAGCACAACTAACGACACCATTCCCCCATGTGGTTATCCATTATCATTCCCCTTTACAACTGCCGCCGCTACATCGGCGCCTGTCTCGACAGTATCATGCTGCAGGGACTGACCGATGACGAATACGAGGTGGTGGTCATCGATGACGGCAGCACCGACGGAGGTGGCGACTTCGTGGAGAATAAATACTCCACCCCCCCATTATTACCAGTACGTGTTGTGCGCCAGGAAAACGGTGGCGTGGCGGCAGCCCGCAACCGGGGCATCATGGAGGCGAGGGGCGAGTACATCGAGTTTGTAGATGCCGACGACCGGCTCTTGCCCGGCGGCATCGCCACGCTGTGTGACACCTATCTTGCCAGCCGACCCGACATGGTGTCGATGGGCATGTACACCGT
>CAVHOL010000120.1:0-5548 GCA_963637655.1 bacterium
AGCAGTCTGGATGGCAAACTCGTTATGCCCCTTGCTGAATATCAGAAATGTTAAGTTTGACAACGTTTCTTATCCCGAACTCAGGTTAGTAGGTGCGGTGTCCCACCGCACGACAACAGGCGATATAGTAGGTGCGGTGTCTCACCGCACAACAAAAAGACACACCGCCATTTAGAGTGAAAACCTGTAGCTGTGCGGTGGGACACCGCACCTACTACATTACCCGACATTCCATATGGATACGCATAGCCCCGTAGGGGCGACATAGTATAGCGTAGGGGTTCACCCCTACGTTTTAGGTCGTTTTATGACCGTTGCCCCTGTAGGGGGCGCATAATTAAATTGAATACGGATGAATTATGCGCCCCCTACAGGGGCTGTTTGTATGCAATTGTGGGAAACGTAGGGGCCGCTCGACTTTGTCGCTTGCGTCAGCAAGAACCCCTACGCTATACTATGTCGCCCCTACGGGGCTGGGTGTGCACAACGATGGTTGCGCTACTACGACCGGTGCCGCCTCCATAACGCCCCAATTCGTTTTATCCGAACTTCACTTCCCTCTCTCAGTACGCCTCTCGGTACTTGTTCTCGTCCTTGTCGTCGAGCATGGAGAGGTAGCTCTGGTAGCGGCTGGCGGCGATATAATGGTCGTCGAGGGCGCGGAGCACGGCGCAGCCCGGCTCGTGGGTGTGGGTGCAGTTGCTGAACCGGCAGTCCTTGGAGAAATGGAAGATCTCGCGGAAGTAGCTGGTCAGCTCTTCCGGTTCCATGTCAAACGTGCCGAAGCCCTTTATGCCGGGCGTGTCGATGATGTACCCGCCGTCGGGCAGAGGGAGCATCTCCGAAAAGGTGGTGGTGTGCATGCCCGTGTTGTGAGCGTCGCTGATCTCGGCCGTGCGGAGGTTGACGCCGGGCAGCAGCCGGTTGATAAACGTGGACTTCCCCACCCCGCTGTTGCCGCTGAGCAGCGTGATCTTGTCGCGGAGCAGGTCGGGCAACACGCCGAAGCCCTCGCCCGTGGCTGCCGAGAGGGCGATGCACTGGTAACCGATGGTGCGGTAGAGCGTCATCATCATCTCCTGGTAGTGGAGCTCCTCGTCGGAGAGCAGGTCGGTCTTGTTGAACGCCAGCACCACCGGCACGCGGTAGGCCTCGGCCGAGGCAAGAAAGCGGTCGATAAACATGGTGCTGGTCTGCGGATGGTTGACCGTGACGACAAGAAAGGCCTGGTCGACATTGGCCGCGATGATATGGCTCTGCTTGCTGAGGTTCTGCGACTTGCGGATAATATAGTTGCGGCGGTCGCAGATGTTGGAGATAAAGGCCGTGCCCTCCTGGTTGCGGATGATGTCGACATGGTCGCCCACAGCCACCGGATTGGTGCTGCGGATGCCCTTGAGACGGAAGTTGCCCTTGATCTTGCAGTCTACGAGCGAACCGTCGTCGGTCTTGACGGTGTACCAACTGCCGGTATTCTTGATGACTAATCCACGCATTCTAAATTATATTGTATAAGGGCGGTTCTATAAATTACCGCCGTAAATTATAAAGCTTCGTGTGATTCCCGTTTTGTCATCTTGCGGTCTCTTTTCGGCCCAATTTGTCTGTTCGTTTAGTCGCATAGCCCGCTATGCTCCTTCACTCACAACCAAATTGTACTCGAAAATAGCCTCGCAATCTGCCAAAGCTAATTTATAGAACCACCCATAAAAAAGCGAAAAAGCAAGACCGCGGAGGCACGTCCGTTCCTTTTCGGAACACGCTGCCTGAAAATATTATCCGCACAGCCTTGCTTTTTCTTCCTTTCGTTGTCCGTATTCGACTATAGGGGGTAATTTTTAGAACCCGCCTTATACGGTCATGATTTCCTGCGTCTTGGCTTCGAGCAGGTCGTCGATCTTCTTGATGTACTTGTCGTGCAGTTTCTGCAGGTCGTTTTCGGCATCCTTCTCGAGGTCTTCGGAGAGTCCGTCCTTGACGGCCTTCTTGAGTTTGTCCTTCACCTCGCCGCGCACGTTGCGCACTTCCACCTTGGTCTTCTCGCCGATCTTGTTGCACTGCTTCACCAGTTCGCGGCGGCGCTCCTCGGTGGGCTGGGGAATACCCAGACGTATCACCTCGCCGTTGTTTTCGGGCGTGATGCCTACGTCACTGTCCATGATGGCTTTTTCTATGTCGCGGATAGCCTTCTTGTCCCAGGGACGGATGGCTATGGTACGGGCGTCGGGTACGGAGACGTTGGCCACCTGGTTGAGGGGCACCATCGACCCGTAGGAGTTCACCCGCACTCCGTCGAGTATGGCCACGTTGGCACGTCCGGCACGTATGCGGGCGAGTTGCTCCTCGAGGTAGAGGGCGGCCATCTCCATGCGCTCGGAAGCGCCGTTGAGGGTTTCTTTTACGTCGATCATAATATTTCTTGTATTAGTTTCGGATACTAAGGATTGTCTTTTTTACGCCGTGTTGCTGCGCAACATTCCGGACGGTCATTGCTGCGCCCCGGCCTGCAGCCGCTGCATCTCGCCGGCCACGAGGTTGGTCAGGTCCACAAACTCCTCCACCGAGAGCTGCTCGGGGCGGCGGGTCATCACGTCGCGGGTATAGAACTCGTCTGACGCGCCGCCGGGGAAGAGCTGGCGCAGGCTCACGCGGAGCATCTTGCGCCGCTGGCCGAATACGGTCTTGACCACGCGCCTAAAGAGCTGCTCGTCGCAGCCGAGCTGCCGGGTGGCGTTGCGCGTCATGCGGATGACGGCGCTCTTGACCTTTGGCGGCGGATTGAACACATGCTCGTCGACCGTGAAGAGGTACTCCACGTCGTACCACGCCTGCGTAAGCACCGAGAGTATGCCGTAGGCCTTGCAGCCGGGGGCCGACGCCATGCGCAGGGCCACCTCGCGCTGTATCATGCCCGTACAGCAGGGGATGAGGTCGCGGTTGTCGATCATCTTGAAGAAGATCTGCGACGAGATGTCGTAGGGGTAGTTGCCCGTGAGCACAAACTGCCGTCCGGAGAAGACCGTCGTCAGATCCATGCGCAGAAAGTCGTCGCCGATGATGTTCTCGCGCAGCTGAGGGTATGCCTCGCTGAGGTAGGCCACCGACTCGGTGTCGATCTCCACGGCCTTCACCTCGCGTCCCTTGGTGGTAAGAAACTGTGTGAGCACGCCCATACCCGGACCGATCTCGAGCACCGGAATGTCCGGACAGGCATCCACCGTGTCGGCGATGGCCTTGGCGATGCCGAGGTCGGTGAGGAAGTGCTGGCCCAGGTTTTTCTTCGGTCTTACTTGTTTCATGTTGCAAATATAGACAAAATCATGTATAGTGCAAAACGATACACCGTGTTTTTGCCGCACGCCGGTGCAGTTTCCGCGGGTACGCCGCCCTCCCGGTGTCATTCCGTCAGCGGAGCAGGCGGGCGGTCAGTGCGCCCAGCATGCGCTTCACCGCCCAGCACAGGGGGAGCAGGAGGAGGAACACCGCCGCATACTGCACGGCCGCGGGCAGGGCAAGGTGCAGGCGGTAGAAGGCGTAGGCCATGGTGTCCATCAATATCTTGTGGAGCATGTAGAACTCGAAACTGATACCACCCAGCCACACCATGCAGCGCAGGCGGAGACAGCGGGTGAGCCATCCGCCACGCACGTTGTCGGCCAGGGCGAAGATGAGGACGGTGGCCACGGCCGTCGGCCAGAACTGGGCGACATAGAAGAAGCGTTCGGGCAGATGGGGCGACAGCGCCACATTGCCCGCAAACAATGCCACGGGCAGCCATTCCCACAGGGCGGCATGGCGCAATCCGCCGCCTGCCAGCACACGCCGGTAGACACGATGGGCCAGCACGCCGAGACTGAAATCGAGAAGGCGCACAGGCGGAAAGACATACAGCCAAGCCTCCGCCGCCGAGTCGGGCAGCTGCGCCACCACACCCACATAGACACCGGCGATGGCGGCAGCCGCTGCAAGCGCCGTCCGCAACCGGAAGGCGTTCACCGTCCGCCAAATGCAGGGGAACAGGGCATAGGCCGGCAATATCGAGGAGACAAACCACGACACGCCGTTGAGCGAGAAGTAACAGTCGTGCAGCGGCACCCAGCTCTGCACCAGGGCGAGGTTGCACACCGCGTAGGGCCAGTCCGACAGGTCGACATGACGGCGGTAGGCGGCCAGGAAAAGCAGGGCACCCAGCAGATGCAGGGGGTAGACGCGCACCCAGCGGCGGAAGAAGAACGTGCGCCAGCGCAACTGCCGCGTCCGCGCCCGCTCGCCGTAGCCTTCGGAGAGCACAAAACCGCTCAGCACAAAAAACAGCGACACGCCGCACACGCCCAGATCAGGACCGGAGGGCACATGCGAGAGAAAGACCAGGAAGATGAAGACAAAGCGCAACGACTGAAGCGTGATGATGGGTTTTTGCATAGCGGATCTGGGAATATCAAAGCGCAAACGAGGCGTAAAAAAGCGTAAAGGGCGCATGAAAAGGGGTGGTGCACCGCAAAATTACAACTTTCCCGTGTCTTTTCGGCTGACAATATCGTCCTTTTCACTGAAAAAAGCGCCGAAAAGGAAATTTATCCCTGCGGAAAGTGCGTTATTGTCACCGACAATCCCTATCTTTGCAGCATACCTTGCTTTGGCAGACAACAATCACAACCTAAAAATATCGTCTATGAAAAAGTATCTTGCAGAACTCGTAGGCACGTTCGTGCTGACGTTCCTGGGCTGCGGCGCTGCCGTGAGCCTCAACTGCGGTGTCGACACCGCATCGGTAGTGGGCACCGCCCTCGCCTTCGGTCTCTCCGTAGTAGCCATGGCCTACACCATCGGCGGCATATCCGGCTGCCACATCAATCCCGCCATCTCGCTGGGCGTATTCCTCAGCGGCCGCATGAGCGGCAAGGACTGCGCCATGTACATGGTGGCACAGACCGTCGGCGCCATCATCGCCGCCGCCGCGCTCTATCTGCTGGTAAGCACCGACCCGGGCCTTGCCCAGGGCACCACCACGGGTGCCAACGCCTGCGCCTCTGACAATGTGGTCAACGGTCTGGCAGCCGAGATACTGCTCACCTTCCTCTTTGTGCTCGTCGTGCTGGGTGCCACCAGCAAGACCAACGGCGCCACCAACAACTTCGCCGGTCTTGCCATCGGCCTGTCGCTCGTGCTCATCCATCTTGTCGGCATACACTACACCGGCACATCGGTCAACCCCGCCCGCTCCATCGGTCCCGCCCTCTTCGAAGGCGGCAAGGCCCTCTCGCAACTGTGGGTGTTCATCGTCGGTCCGTTTGCCGGCGGCGCACTGGCAGCAGGTGTGTGGCAGGTGATTGCGCCCAAGGAGAAGTAAGGATTTTGAACACAAATTTCCGTAGCCCCATAGCCCCGTAGGGGCGACATAATATAGGATAGGGCCTCGGCCCTATCTTTTGCCAATAACGCAAAAAATGCCCCTGTAGGGGGCGCATAATTCATTCGTATTCAATTTAGGCGTGTTCTAAAAATTCCACGCATTATCAAAATTCTATTTTGACGGGTATGCTCTTTG
>CAVHOL010000121.1:0-5397 GCA_963637655.1 bacterium
TTTCCTTCATCTGTTCATCAGACAAAACGGGAGTCAAAATGAAAACGGTTTCGTATTGATTCATACTACTTTTTGATTAAATAATTATTGTTGCTTGCTAAAAAAGCGGTGCAAAGGTACACATTTTTATTCCATTACAAGAACAGAACTTTATCGCACACAAAACTTTTAACATATTTTACACCGCACAAAAGATTGCACAGTGCCAATGTTTTATAAATTTGCGGACAAAAACAGGGTCTTCCACTTCACATATATATGACTAAACCGCACGCATATTTCCCAACATTCTCCATTATTTGCATCGTTTTGGGATGCATGATACTCGTCGTCACCTATTTCGTCAAAAGAGAAGTTGGCAATTTATTATACATTCTGGCCTTACTGGCAATACTCATCGGTATCGTCCTTCAAGTTTGCGACATAAAAAGAAAATGCAAATACTGACGCCTCTCAGAGGCGAAGCGTTCCCAAGACAACGCCATCCAAGCGATAAACAGTAAGCGATCCGTTGTCAAGGACTGCAAAAGTCGGAGGATTTCCTCCCTTTGGGAACGTTACAGATCCCGTATTGCAGACGGTCACACCATCTGTTTTTTCCAACTTCCACAAATGGGTATGTCCATAAAAGATGGCGTCAGCAGCAAGGCGAGAGACGTTGTTTTCATTGTATTTGTGGCCATGGGTCAGGAATATGCGTTTCCCGTTTTCCACAAGCATCACATAATCTGCCATGATGGGGAATTCCAACAACATTTGGTCCACTTCTGAATCGCAATTGCCCCTCACAGCAACTATCTGGCCCGCCATCTCATTCAACCGCTCAGCGATGCCCTTGGCATCAAGCCCTTTCGGAAGTCCATTGCGCGGTCCGTAATTAAGTATATCCCCCAACAGACAGAGCATTTCGCATTCATTTTCCTTATAAAAATCCAAGACCCGCTCCAACGCCGGAAGCGACCCGTGTATATCAGACACTATCAAATATTTCATTCTAATAATATTTATTCAACAATTACAGAAATTCCCTTTAGAGATTCAACAAAGGTATTATTGATGGAGTCAGCAATGCCGTAAAAATTCCATTCAATGTCAAGCCCAAACTTGCATACGCTCCATGAACATTGCTTACATCCATAGAGGTCGCAGTGCCTAACGCATGTGCAGCTGTTCCCATAGAGAGTCCCTGTGCCACAGGGGTTTTCACACGCGCAAAGCCCATTGTTCTATAGCCACAGACCGCACACAACAGTCCCACGCACACCACGACAGCTGCCGTCAAGGATGGTATTCCTCCCACAGACCTTGTCACCTCCATTGCAATAGGTGTCGTTACAGACTTTGAGGCCAAAGAAAGTATAACCTCCCGGGAAGCACCCATTTTTTTGGCTATATAGACTACAGAAACTATACCGACAACACATCCTGAAAGTTCAGAAATAAGTATGGGAAGAAATTCCTTCTTTATCTTCTCCAACTGCATATACAAGGGCACTCCCAATGCCACCACAGCCGGACGGAGCCAAAATTCAATCATGTGTCCGCCGGCATTGTACGTGTCATAGTCAATGCCTGTCACTTCCAAAAAAGCAATTATTGTCACGATCGACACCAAGATTGGATTCATGACAACCCACCCCGTCCACTTTCTCAACAGTTTACCCAGGAAATAGGATCCGAAGGTAAGGGCTATCAAGAAAAACTCATTAGAAAAATATTCCTTCATTATCAATTATTCCTTGGTCTTTTTGTTGCTTCTATGCACCGTTTTCCCATACAGTTGGTGCACCCACCCGGTAACAGCCAGAACAAGGACTGTGGACAAGACAGACGCTGTAACAATGGGCCAAAATTCGGCTTTGATAATATCAAAATAGAGCATTACCGCAACTCCAGGCGGGACAAAGAAGAAGCCGATGTTGCTTACCAAAAACTCCGAGATGGATCTTACCCATTCCAACTTGACCACCTTCAGTTTCAACAACAATGTCAACAACAGCATTCCCAAGATACTGGAAGGTAGAGGAATGTGAGTGAGGGCGATTACCAACTCTCCTAACGCAAGGCATCCGAAAAGGATAGCCAACTGCCGTATCATCATAACCTAGTATATTTAAATTATCCCGAATTTGTAATTCCGCCACAAATTTACAAAGAAAACGCCAATACGCCGTTCTTTGCACCGAATATATTTGCTTCGCACGGAAAACAGCCATTCATTTTTATATGCGCCCTATGATTTGCCTTCTACGGAATAGACAAGAACCGCATCCGGGAAAAATTCAAAAGCAAGTGACAGACAAGTATTTTCCCGTACATTTTCGACACACATTTCCCCTTTCACCGAAATATCTTCACACAAAGGGTGTACTTTTATTTCCTCAAATTCCAGATTCGAGGAAGACCAGTACTTATAAGCGGACTCCTTGGCGCACCAATGCAACAACAAAGCATCCAAATTGACAGGAAACTCATCAGCCCGAAGAAATCTCGGGGCCACACGCTGCACTCGTGAAGAACGATATTCCATATCAAGGGCAACTTCATGACTTTTAGACAAAAGGACTGAAACATACCCTGCAGTATGTGTAATACTCACATAACTACCATCCAGTACAGGTTTCCCGGAAGGCAGATGACGCACGACAATATCTTGGCACCCAGTCATCTCATACAAGAGGGCATAAGTACAAAGAACCTCCATTTTTCTTTTATGGTTTTTGTATTGCGCTAGAATTGAGCGCAATGTATCCGACAGACCAAATGGAAAGTCGACTTCCTCCGTTTCGACTATACGCCAGACCCCAAGAAGGTCAGACCCTGACAGTTTTCTGACAAATTTTACTGGCATACAGAAAATATTGTCAACGCTTCTGTATCGGCTTGTCCACCCTGTCACGAGATGCCGATCCACTGTGCACAACAACCTTCACCTTGCTAATACGACGCTCCTCCAAGCCGACTATTTCAAAATCATAATTCTTGTAATCCAACTTCTCATGAATACTTAAAAAGTCGCCTTTTAGTTCAAGCAATAGACCAGCCAATGTATCAGCATCACCTTCAACATCTCTGAATTCGTCATCATCAATATTCAAGATTTTGCAGAAATCGCTCAACAAGGTCTTTCCTTCAAAAATATATGTATTGTAGTTCAATTTTGAATACCGCTTACCGTCATCATCATATTCGTCATTGATTTCACCGACAATTTCCTCAAGAATATCCTCCAATGTCACAAGACCACTTGTTCCACCAAATTCGTCAACGACAATGGCAATATGCACCTTATTCTCTTGGAACTCACGCATCAAATCGTCTATCTTCTTTGTCTCAGGCACAAAATACGGCGGACGTATCAGACTCTGCCATCTGAAGGTCGACGGCTTCGAAAGATGGGGAAGAAGATCCTTGATATACAAGATTCCACGTACATTGTCGACACTGTGCTGATAGATGGGTATACGACTATAGTTGTTGTCCACAATACTTTTCAGGACGTCAGCATAATTACTTTGTATATCGAGAGCTACGATATCCTGCCGGCTGGTCATCACCTCCTTAGCCGTTTCATCGCCAAATCGGATAATGCCTTTAAGCATACTTTGTTCATCCTTGATTTCGCTCTTGTCTGTAAGTTCAAGTGCCTGTTCCAAATCATCCACACTCAACACGTGTTTTTCCTTGCTGATTACCTTTTCGGCAAGCATTCCGCTTCTGAGCAAAATAGTTTCAATGGGCCAAAACAACTTTCTACAAAAAAGCACGCCAGGGACCCATCTACGGCAAAAAGCGAGAGGATCTTGACGACTATAGACCTTGGGCATGATTTCACCGAAAAGCAACAACAGGAATGTCAGCAATACAGTGATACACAAAAACTGCAACCAATATGCCTGCGGGCCAAAAACTACAAGGCGACCAAAAACATAATTACACAACATGATAATAGTCACATTGACAAAATTGTTGGTAATCAATATTGTAGCCAATGTTCGTTCACTGTCATCACGCAGCATTTGTATCTTTTTGTCGCGTTCGGAACGGGCCGTATCCAAGTCGGACAGATCAGAAGGTGACAAACTGAAAAAAGCGATTTCCGACCCACTGGCGAAACCGGAAACAAAAAGCAAGACACATGCCAACACCCCCGAATATATGACATCAGGGGTCAGGCTTCCAAAATGCACATCCTGCAAGGAGGACAATAATGTTGATATATCCAAATTTCCAACGTATTTGTTACCGGCTAAAACGGTATTTCGTTGTCATCCGACTGCAAATCCGGAGTTTGTGACGACGGATTGTTCTCTGCTGTCGGATTAGAAATATTCTTCTGAGATTCAGATGATTGGGCATTACGAGGAGAGAGCATTTCCATGTTTTCTCCATATATCTCTGCCACAAATCGGCGTTGCCCCTTTTGGTCGTCATAAGAGCGATAATTCAAGCGGCCCTCTATATATAGCTTGTCACCTTTGTGGACATACTTCTCGGCTATCTTTGCCAATCCTCTCCATAACACGACATTATGCCATAACGTCTTGTCCGGAACCTTTGTCCCGTTTTGCAATACATAGCCACGTTCAGTCGTAGCCAAAGGAAACTGAGCAACAGCCTGGTCGCGGTCGTAATATCTTACTTCCGGATCCTTGCCCACATTGCCGATCAACATCACCTTGTTCATTGCCGTCAATTAAATTGCCACCGTTATTGTACTATTTCCACATTCCAAGATACCGGAAATGGAAATTCTTTCCCTTGGCGGAAGGGAATTGCGAACGATTGTCTACCCGACTTCGCAAATGATCGACCATACGATTGTAACAGTCGAGCCCGGAATGGGCTTTACACTGTGCGACGAAATGCGTATCGCGATATTCATGTTTTCCCGTAGAAGGGATCATCACAACGCGCTTGAATTCCAATGTTCCCTCATACCAGCCCATTCGCTCCTCATTAAGCCGTGTCACCACGGTAGCTATTGCATCACGCTTGTCAGAAGCCGGTGTCGGTTGGGGTGAAGAATGCAAAGCCTTTTTCTGCTTGAAATCAAGCATTGTGGCAGCTGTCGTCTTTATAATAATAAAGTAAACACGCTGGCGGATTTTGTACCGTTTGGGATAAAAGACATCACTCTTGACATATTCACGCACATCGTTTTCCAAATCAGGAGTCACGCCGATTTCAGGGATTGAACGTAAAAAGGCCAATGCGCCATCAACAGTCGGCACTAAAGTCTCTTTCTCAAAATATCTTAGGTATAAATTCATCGGAACAAAAAAAATGTTTTTCTAAAAATCTTTCAAAAAAAATAAAAATGAGCGGCAAACGGGATTCGGACCCGCGACCTCAACCTTGGCAAGGTTGCGCTCTACCAACTGAGCTATTGCCGCA
>CAVHOL010000122.1:0-5171 GCA_963637655.1 bacterium
AGCAGTCTGGATGGCAAACTCGTTATGCCCCTTGCTGAATATCAGAAATGTTAAGTTTGACAACGTTTCTTATCCCGAACTCAGGTTTATACAAAAAATCCGGAACCGCAGCACGGCCGGACTGTACAAAAATGCCGCAAAATACTGTGCAAAATGAGTCTGCACAAAAAAAAGAGAGGCGGACAACGTTTGCCGCCGTGGCGGTCCGTTGCTCGTCTCTCTCTTATATGGTGTGTATCAAAATTACATTCTTCTGTTCTCTACAAAGGCAGGTTGACGCGGCCTTCGTTGTACATGCGCAGTCGGTCTACGCAGTATCTGCTGAGCTTTTTGCCCAAGGCTTTACGGATTCTTTTTTCCATTATCCTGTATCCTTTCTTCTTTTTTTTTGTTGTTGCATACCGTTTCTTTTCGATTGCCCGACGTGCTTTCGCAGCACTGCCGCGTGGCGGCCGGGACTTGTGCAGATGCAGGGATCAGCAGAGGGCGCGGGGGCCGTTCATATGGCTGATACTGTACATCTCGAGCATGTTGCGGAAGTAGGCCCGGAACATCTTGCCCAATGTGCTTTTTCTCTGTTTTCTCATAATATTACCCTTTCTTTTCGTAAAACAATCTTTTTTTCCTTGCATACCGTCGGGTGCGTCTTCACACCCCGTTTCTCATTCCATTGAAGTTTTGAAGCGTTACATGATTTCGGATGCAAAGATAATGTCCTGTGAAAAATCAGGGAAAGAAAATCTGTGAAAAAACGAGCAAAATGGGCAATAAATTGACTTATGTCAACCGAAATGACATAAGTCAACGGTTTTTGAGACGGCTGTATTCGTCTACGCCGTACCACTGCGCCACGCGTACTGCCACGATGACGGCGACCACGCCGGCGCAGTAGGTGGCGCTGACGAGGACGGCAAACAGGGCGATGGCGGTCAGCACATCGGTGCCGCACATCAGGGCCGTCCATACCACATAGGGCGAGAGACCGGCAGCGGCGGCTGCCATTCTGTCAGCTCCGGGGAGCAGGGCCGCCTCGACGGCCCGCCGGAAGAAGTGGTGCAGGGCTTCGGTGTGGGTGGCACCGTTGCCGAGAAGGTAGAAGTAGAGTTGGGCGTGCTTGCGCAGTCCCGTGTAGTATACGCCCAGGGCGCGGCCGCAGGTCAGCGTGGCGCCACCGGCCATCATGGCCATGACCGGCACGAGGCAGCGGGTCTGCAGCATGCCCTCTGTGCTGGCCAGTGCGCCCAGGGTGCACAGGCCCACTGCTGCGACGCCGGCGCACATGCCCGCCAGTACGGGGACGAATCCGGTGCGTGTGCCCACCCTTGCGCGTACTACGGCCACGAGTGTGGAGAAGAGGACGGCAAGCACGACGAAAAGTATGTTGAGCGGCAGACTGTCTTCGCGGAACAGGTACCACAGCACGCCGCCTTCCGCTGCGGCCAGGAGTACTGCGCGGAGTACGGCTTTCCATATACGGGGAAGGAAACGTATGTGCAGGGCGGCCGCTGCGGCCAGGGGTACGGCCAGAAACAGGGCGGCGAAAAGCAGGGTGTACAGTGTCAGTTTCATATCTTTTCCGTGTGTTGTTCTGTCTTGCCGCTGCCGCAAAGCCGTATGGTGCGGCTGCACGCCGGCGACAGCCGGGGATCGTCTGTAGAAACCAGTACCGCCGACTGGGCGAATGCGCCGCTGTGCAGGAAGTCGGCCACCAGCCGCGCGTGTCTGTCGTCCTGGCAGGATGTGGGCCGGTCGAGCAGCACGACGGGACGCTTCGACATGGCTGCCGAGGCCAGCAGGATGCGCTGCACCACGTCTTCCGCCACTTCGCGCAGCGGCAGCGTGTAGGTGTCGGGGGCGATGTCCAGTGTGTGCCAGTAGACGTTGAGGTCGTGCTTGCGGAACGGGTTCCCCTCGTTGGACTTCAGGAGGAATACAGATTTGGCCATTTCCTCCACGGTGGCAAACGGCATGGAGAAATCGGCCGGCAGGTAGGTCATGTCGCGCCGGAAGAGATGGGCGGACGGCGGGAATATGGGTTCGCCGTCGACCGACACATAGCCTTGCGCCAGCGGTTCGAACCCGAGAAACGTCCGGAGCACGGACGTGCCGTCGTCAGCATTGTCCGGTACCAGGGCGACGGTCTCGCCCGGGCGGACGACAAAAGAGAGCGGGGCGGACGCTGTGGCGTCTACGCCGGGCAGCACTCCGTCCTTGATTTCCAATATAGACATACCGGCCGACATTATAATAATGGGGTGGACAGTTGTTATGAGGGGTGGACAGTTTGGTGATGGGGTGGACAATAAAAATTGCCGCCCAAACGGGAAAGCGACGGGTCCGCAGTCTTGTCTGATGCGGTGCCCGTCGCCTGTCTGTGGTCTGTAAGTTGGTAGGGGCGTGCGCTGGCTGACGGCCTTCTTGCGCCGTCGCGGGCAATGCCGTGCATTGTCCGGTGCCCGCCTGAGAACTTTTCTCTTATTTCTTCTTGCTCTCGGCAGCAGACAAGTTTGACTTGTAGGCCTTGTTCAGTCCGGCGATCACGTCCTTGGTGATGTCGTGCGACTTGTCGGCGTAGAGGATGTTGTCGCCGGCCTTGCTCAGGATGAGGCTGAACTTCTTGTCGCGGTTGTAGACGGCGAGGAAGTGGCTGATGCTGTCGCGCAGGGCGTTGTTGTACTTTTCGGTCTCGGCCTGGAACTCGGAGCTCAGGCGCTGGTTGAGGGCGTCGAGGTCGCTGCTCTGGCGCTGCAGCTGTGCCTGGATGCTCTGTGCCTGCTCGCGGGTGTAGGCGTTCTGCTGCACTTTCTGCTGGAAGTTGGCGGCTGCGGCCTGCAGCTGCTGCTGCTTCTGGCTGAGGGTGTTCTGTATGTTCTGTCCTTTCTTCTGCAGGATGAGCGAGTATTCCTTGCAGAAGGTGTATTGGGTCATGATGCTGTCTACCTCGACAAAGGCGATCTTGGTGGATGTGGGGGCTACTTCAGTCTTGGCATCCTCCTTGGAGTCGACCTGGGGCTGCGATTTGTCGCACGATGTCATCGCCAGTGCGGCTACGGCAGCCACGGCGAATGTACCGAAAAAGTGTTTCTTGTTCATCTTGTATCTGTTTTTTATTCTTTCTGTCGTTTCTTTCCCCGCTCTTCCCGGGCATTTCCGCCTGGCCCTTTCGGGTGCAGGGGTCAGTAGGCCTTGTTCTTCTGGCGTGCCTCCCGGTCCTGGTCGATGACGCAGTGTATGCCGCGTGCCTTCATGCCGGGATTGTCGTGGATGTGCTGCGAGGAGAACTCGCCGTTGCGGCGGAGCAGTACCTTCACGCTCAGCAACGCAAACGCAATAGCAATTATTAACACGGTGAGGAGCAAAGTTTCTATCATTTTTACTACTTTTGTGCGTGCAAAGATACGGCAAAAAACTGAGTAGGCGAAGCAAAAGGTCACTTATTTGGTGTGCCTGTACAATAAAAAGTATTAAAGGCGGGGCCGATAATTCCCCGCCGAAAACAAACAACAATATACATCATGAGCAAAAACGAACTGAAACCTGCCCGCGTGTTCGAGCAGTTTGCCAAAATCAACCGGATTCCCCGTCCCTCGAAGCATGAGGAGAAGATGATCGCCTATCTTCAGGAGTTCGGCAAGAGCCACGGCCTGGAGACCGAGACCGACGAGACTGGCAACGTCATCATACGCAAGCCCGCCACCCCGGGTTATGAGAACCGCCCGACCGTCATCCTGCAGAGCCATATGGACATGGTGTGCGACAAGCTGGTCGACGTGGAGATCAATTTCGCCGAAGACCCCATCCAGACCTATATCGACGGCGACTGGCTCAAGGCCAAGGGCACCACGCTCGGTGCTGACGACGGCATCGGCTGCGCCATCGAGCTGGCCATCCTCGACAGCGACGATATCGAGCACGGACCCATCGAGTGTGTCTTCACCCGCGACGAGGAGACCAGCCTCACGGGTGCCATGGGTATGAAGGCCGGATTTATGAAGGGCGACATGCTCGTCAACCTTGACTCTGAGGACGAAGGCCAGATCTTCGTGTCGTGCGCAGGCGGCAGAACCACCCAGGCCAAGTTCGCCTTCACCCGCGAAGAGGCTCCCGCCGGACACTTCTTCCTCAGCGCATCGATCAAGGGACTCAACGGCGGACACTCCGGCGACGACATCGAAAAGAAGCGCGCCAACGCCATCAAGATACTCTCCCGCTTCCTCTATCTCGAGCAGGACAAGACCGACCTGCGTCTCGTCTCCTTCGATTCGGGCAAGATGCACAACGCCATCCCCCGCGACGGACGCATCGTGTTTGCCGTGCCCGCCGCCGACAAGGAGACCGTACGCGCCGACTGGAACATCTTCACCGCTGAGGTGGAAGACGAGTTCCATGTGACCGACACCACGATGGTGTTTGCCATGGAGAGCGCCGACGCCGCTGCCGTGCTGCCCGCCGCCGTCAGCCACAATCTCATACTGGCCCTGCAGGGCATCGACAACGGCGTGTTCGCCATGTGCCAGGACGAGGCCCTCGCCTGGATGGTGGAGACCTCGAGCAATGTGGCCAGCGTCGTCACCTCGGAGAGCGACGTGAAGATCGTCACCTCGCAGCGTTCCAACGTGATGAGCAACCTCACCAATGAGTGCAACACCATCCGTGCCGTCTTCCAGCTTGCCGGCGCTGAGGTGGAGACCAGCGAGGGCTATCCCGCATGGAAGATGAACCCCGACAGCCGTCTGACCAAGGCCGTCGTAGACTCGTACAAGAAGCTTTTCGGCAAGGATCCCGTCGTCAAGGGCATACACGCCGGACTCGAGTGCGGACTCTTCTCCGAGCGCTACCCCAACCTCGACATGGTGTCCTTCGGACCGACCCTGCGCGGTGTGCATACGCCCGACGAGCGCCTGTACATACCTACCGTGCAGATGGTATGGGATCATCTGCTCGACATCCTCAAAAACGTGGAATAAGTCCCGGTCTTGCTGCACGCCCTCACTGCATCGCGCAGTTATGGCACCGTGCCGCTTCCGGCAACACATAAAACACATAAAAGCCCCGCACCGGTACCCGTATGGGTCTCCGGTGCGGGGTTTTTAGTTATTGTACAGAGGCCTTGTACTGTCTTATACTGATATAGGTAGACACATTTATGAACAATTAAATGTGTATACAAA
>CAVHOL010000123.1:0-601 GCA_963637655.1 bacterium
AGATGCCGGATAAAATCAAAAAGACACAAAGAGCATACCCGTCAAAATAGAATTTTATAATGCGTAGAATTTTTAGAACACGCCTTAATCCATTTCGCTGAGATAATATCTGTCGCCGTTGGAGTTGTCGACCAGCACATTGTCTTCTCTTCTGACGGTGATCGAGATTGACGGGCTAGCGGTGATCCGTCCCAGATTGGCGGAAACCCGGGTAAAGCTGGGATAGCTTTTCGAGATATCGGTGCCGTTGACGAATATGCCCCGCGAATTGATTCTCATTTCGACGTCTTCATGACAATACATGCGGCCGGCCACGAACGCACGCACATCATCGTCGCTGCGGAAGCCGTACGCTTCCTCGGACGAGCTGTAATTGTCGGGTCCGCCGTTGCTCAGCGCGTCTTCCATGCTGACAGAGTCACTTTCCACAGGCGCCTCGGCGTAGACCGTGTCTACGGCCGACGAGTCGGCTACGACGCATGCCGTGTCGGTGTCGGCATAGCAGACACTGTCGTCATTTTTCGGAGTGGAGCTATGCACAAAGTATACCACCATGAGCAGGACGAGCAACAGGACCACAACTATGGCCCCGATGATCAGG
>CAVHOL010000123.1:651-4983 GCA_963637655.1 bacterium
GATCAGGCCCTTGTGCGAGCTGCTGCCGGAGTCGTCGTCGAGACCGTAGTCATCGCCGCCCGAAGCGGCCACTTCAGGCTGCTTTTCTAGTGCAGCGGCAGGTGCAGCGGTTGCCACAGTGGCTGCGGCGGCTGCATGCATGGCGCCACCGCAGTGCGGACACGCCTGGGCTTTGCGTGATACCGTGCCGCCGCAGTGCGGGCAGACGGTCAGTTTGCTGTTGCCTGCCTCCTCGGTCACGGTAGTGTCCGTCACTTCGGCAGGATGAGGGTCTTTGCCACAATGGGGGCAAACGGCGGCCTTGTCGGAGACGACGCCGCCACAATGGGTGCATTTTATCAGTGCCATATTGTCAACGCTCTATTTTGGGGAAGGTTGTTGTCATATTGTTTGTGGAAGGGGGTGTCAAATAGCGGTCAGAATCTTGTATACCCATACGGCCGCAAGGATATTGACGGCCGTTGCGACGGCCAGCCGGCGGTGCATCTGAAAGTGTGCCCACATACGCCGCCTGCCGCCCAGCCAGTCGTACACGACCAGCGGGAAGAGCAAAGCCACGGGTGCGAACACGACCAACGGATTGGCCGACAGGGCCTGCATGACATGGCCCTCCAGCAGGCAGTGGAAGGCGTGGGTCAGGTCACAAAATGGACACGGCCAGCCTGTCAGTGCCCTGAGGGGGCAGCGCAGCAAGTCGCCGGTCCCCGACATATACGACAAGGCCGTCCATATATAGCCTGCCGCATACACGGCAGAGGCCGTCAGGTAGAATCTTTTCTCAGACAACGGTCAGCGCCTCGTTCAGCTGTTTGTAGTTGTACTCCAGCGTCAGGTCGTTGATCTGGAACAGGTCGATCAGCCACCATATCAGTCCGACACCGCAGCAAAGCGTCAGCAACAGTTTCAGCAGACCGTTCTTGGTATCGCCGAGTATGAAGCGGTCGACGCCGAGCTCGCCCACGATGACAGAGACGACGATCAGCAGCACGGGATCCTGGAACTTGAGAAATTCCACCTGGCTCCACTGCCCGTCGGAGAGTGTGAGGAGCCTCTCGCGTATCTCGTTGAAACGGTTTTGCGGCAGATACTTCTTGTTTTCGACGAGGAAGCGCTGCACACGCTTTTTTCTATCTTCAGATACATTTGCGCTGCCGGCCGCCGGCTGCGGTTGGGGCTGGGGCTGGGGTTGGGGAGTTGCGCTTTCTGCCGAGGGCTGCGCGGCCGCATGTGCGGGATTGGGGCATCCGCATGTCGGACACGTTGCGGCATCGGCCGTGTATTCGGCGCCGCAGTCCTCACATTTCACAAGATGTTCTACGGGCGCGCCGCACTGGGGGCAGACATTGGCCTTGTCGGATATCATATGTCCGCATTCTGTACATTTGATAAGTGCCATACGTTGATGTGATTTGTATAAGTTGGATTGTTTTTCTGTTACCGATGGGGTACCGGACACAAAATTACATCATTTTGACAATATTTGACGCAAATTCACGGGATTTTTACAGGCACGGGCCAAAAAGTTGTACCTTTGCACGGCCTTTCAAAAGAGCAACCGCCAAAACAACAAAAGAAAACAACCGTCTGTCAATATATATGGAATACATGTCACAGGAAGGCTACGACAAACTCGTGGCCGAACTTCAGCATATGGAAAACGTGGAGCTTCCGCAGGTGCGGGAGGCCATCGCAGAGGCACGCGACAAGGGCGACCTCAGCGAGAACTTCGAGTACCATGCCGCCAAGCGCGAGCAGGGACGTCTGCTGGGCCGCATCCGCTTCAAGCAGAAAGTGTTGCAAAACGCGCGCGTCATCGACAAGGCACGGCTGCAAAGCGACTGCGTAGGCCTGCTCAGCAGCGTGGAAATCAGCAACCTGGCCAACGGCAGCCGCATGACCTACACCATCGTCAGTCCCCACGAGGCCAACCTCGCGGAGCACAAGATCTCCGTCAAGTCGCCCATCGCCACCGCACTGATGGGCCGGAAGGCGGGCGACACCGTCGAGGTGCGCGTGCCGTCGGGCCTGCTGCGGCTGCACATCGAGAGCGTCACGCTCTGACGGCACAGGATGGCCGCACAAGCGCACACTGTCCCGACTGCCGACAAAAAGAAGAAAAGAAAAAGGAAAAGAGAGAAAAAAACATGAACGGAGTGTACACCATACTGCTGCTTGTGCTGAGCAACATCTTCATGACCGTCGCCTGGTACGGGCACCTCAAGCTCCAGCAGACCGGCACGAGCAGCAACTGGCCGCTGATCGGCGTCATCGCCTTCAGCTGGGCCATCGCCTTCTTCGAATACTGCTGCCAGGTGCCGGCCAACCGCATCGGGTTCGCCGGCAACGGCGGACCGTTCTCCCTCGTGCAGCTGAAGGTGATACAGGAGTGCGTGTCGCTCCTTGTCTTCGCCGTCGTCGCCAACGTGCTCTTCCAGGGAGAGAGCCTGCACTGGAACCATCTTGCCGCCTTCGGCTGCCTCATCGCGGCGGTCTACCTTGTATTTATGAAGTAGACGTCCGACGGCGGCCTTGCGCTGCCGCATCCCTGTACAGCGTCCACGCCGCCTATGTCCCCTATGCCTCCTCTATCGCCCAGTCCACGATATTGCCGGTTGTACTGTCGAAGTTGATGCCCACCTTGGTGACGGGCAGACCGCTGAGCGCGAAGCGTTTGTGGTAATTTCTGAGATTGATCTGCCGCATCGCCGCCTGCGCGCTGCGGTTGAGCTTCAGTTCGAAGAGATAAAGGTCGGTCTTGGTCATCAGCACCATGTCTACCCTGCCCTTGGGCGTATGCACCTCTACATCCACCACAAAGGCCGTGAGCAGCGTGAAGATGATATAGAGCATCTGCTGATAGTGTCCCTCATAGTTGGCCACATTGCAATAGGGCACCGTCTCGAGATAGTCTTGCAGAAGCTGCAGAGCGCCCTCCATGTCGCGCCTGCGCAGCAGGGCGGCCATCCGCGTGACGGTGACCCCACCATGCTGGGCATCCATGCCGTCGACATAGTTCGGCAGAAGGTTTTCAAACAGTCCCACCCTGATTTCCTTGTTGGGAATGTCGAGCGTATACAGTTCCGTTTCCCGGTCGTAGGCCTTGATGGTGACGTAGCCGCTCTGATAGAGCAGGGGCGTGATGGTCTTCATCCGCTCCGTCGGAGCGTCAAACGCAGAGGCAAGCACGTCGGTAGGGGCAATGCTGGCGGGAAGCACGTCAAACTTGTTGAGCATCTTGATGAGATAGGTGGGAGTGCCGGAACTGAACCAGTAGGCTCCGAATTCCCTATCGGCAAAGCAGTTGAGCATACTGTACGGATTGAACACGTCGGGCGATACGCTTGAAAAATGATACCCGTCGTAATGTTCCTTCAGTTTGGCAACGGTCGCATTTCGGGTCAGCCCCTGCGCCTCTGCGAGCATATCCACGTCGTCCGACATCTGGGTGAGCAGCTCTTCTTCGGTTATTCCGCAGATTCCGGCATAATCCTTATTCATCGAAAGATTGGTGATATTGTTCAGTTCGCTGAAGATGCTCACCTGCGAGAATTTCGTGATACCCGTCAGAAACACAAAGCGCAGATACGACTCCCGGGCCTTGAGCGGACTGTAGAAATTCCGCATGATATTGCGGAGCGTATCCAGCTGCTCGTTTTCGTGCACCACGTCCAGCATCGGAGCGTCATACTCGTCGATGAGCACGACCACCTTTTTGCCTGTCTGCTCGTATGCGGTCATGATGAGGTCCTTGAGACGGATATTGGCATCCGTCTTCTCGCTTCTGTAGCCGAACTTCTTCTCCTGCTCCGCCAGAATGTCGTCAAGATACCTTTCGAGCTGGTCTTTCTCCATGTGCTTGCCGCCGCTCAGGTCGAAATGCAGCACGGGATACTCCGTCCATTCCGTTTCCATCTTTTCGATGGCCAGCCCCTTGAAAAGGTCTTTCCTACCCTCGAAATAGCTCTGCAGGGTCGACACAAGCAAGGATTTACCGAAACGGCGCGGACGCCCCAAAAAGAAATAGGTGCCGCTGGTATGCGCCATACGGTAGACATACCCGGTCTTGTCTATGTACAACTTGTCTTCCTCGCGTATCCGCGAGAAAGTCTGTATGCCCAAAGGGTATAGTTTCCTTGCCATAACGTTTCTGTTTGATTTCGTCTGCAAATATACCTTTATTTTTCGAGATGACCGGCCAAAACACAAACATGTTACCGACAGAAACGCACAAAAACGACAAACCCCGCAAGCGTATGGCTTGCGAGGTCCTGTCTTAGGCGCTTCAAGATGGGCTTGAACCAACGACCCCCTGATTAACAGTCAGGTGCTCTA
>CAVHOL010000124.1:0-4979 GCA_963637655.1 bacterium
CTTCGCTTAAAGACAACTAATGCCCAAAAGTATCTAATTGCAGTTGGTGGCCATTTGCCCCTTACTAAGTTGGTAATTTCTTTCAAAATCCTTGATTGTTCTAAAGTAGGCCCTGCTTCAGGAAAAGCACTAGCGACCCACCCTAGTAGGAGGTATGCTAACAGGAATAGAAATGCAAGGATTAAAAACAGGTAAAACATTGTTTCCATTATGAAAATAGTCTTGTTTAATAGTAAAAGGTTTATATCCATCTAAGGGCTCTCCACCTAACCAATCAAGGAACTTATAAGCTTTAGTATCTTTGGAAAAATGCTTTCTTATTTGTTCTTTTTTGGGGTCAGTAATTAGCCTTTTGTTCATCTTTGAACTCCATTAACTATAGTAAAGTACTTAGGTGTTCTGCGCTTTTTAGACTGTTGCTTTGTTGTTTTATTATTGTTGTCTGCTTGTTTAACGAGTGATGGTCTTGTTTATTGTGTATCACCTTGAATTCTTCAGGGACTCATAATTCTACTCTATTGTTATCTCTATCTTCTCTCGCTTTCTGTATGCTTCATACATCCTGTTGTACAGTTGCAGGAAGTATTCCTTTGACTTGGTCACTTTGCCTGCTATGTCATTCTTTCCTACAAGCAGACATCCGTCTGTGTCTGATGCTGAGTTGTCTGGGTGGATGAGTATGCCTTCAAAGCCTGGGACATTCTCAAGTCTTGGCAGCTTGGCACCATGACAGTTCTTTATGAACCATTCCTTGCTGCTGTACTTGGGGCTTGTGATGTCCATTCTTATAGTGTATGTTCCTGTGGGGATTGCAGTGACACCTGCTTTCTTCCTCTTTCTTATCTCTTCAAGGGTCATGGTGTTCTTCAAGCCTCTGTCTTTGTCCTCAAGTGTATTGCAGAAGAAGGTGTCGTCTATGTACAGCTGGCCTATGGTATGGCCTTCCTTCTTCCATTTCCTTTCTACATGTATCTTCATATTGTTGTGCTTTTATGGTGCAAAGGTATAGAGGGGAGAGGGAGAAGGAAAATATTTATGGGATATGATTATGTGGCATAAGCAAAAGTGAAAATTGCAGCCCAATACACAAAGTGCCAAAATGGATTGCAAACGGTCTGCAATTCCAAGCTGTATAAGCAGGGATTTCTAATAGCTGTTATGGCTTGCCTATGGGCAGAAGAACAAAAAATCCCTGTAACTTTGCAGCTACAGGGACTCCTTTGTTGTATTTATGCTAATGCCGAAACATTACTTCTTGTTCAGTGCCAAGTCGATGGCAACGGCAATGGCGACTGTTGCACCTACCATGGGGTTGTTGCCCATGCCGAGGAAGCCCATCATCTCTACGTGAGCAGGAACAGAAGAAGAACCTGCGAACTGAGCGTCAGAGTGCATACGGCCCATGGTGTCGGTCATACCATAGGAAGCGGGACCGGCTGCCATGTTGTCGGGATGCAGGGTACGGCCTGTACCGCCACCGGAAGCAACCGAGAAGTAAGGCTTGCCTGCTGCGAGGCGCTCCTTCTTGTAGGTACCAGCTACAGGGTGCTGGAAACGTGTGGGGTTGGTAGAGTTGCCCGTGATGGACACGTCTACGTCCTCGCTCCAGTTGATGGCTACACCTTCGCGTACATCGTCGGCACCGTAGCAGTTGACCTTAGCGCGGGGACCGTCGCTGTAGGCGATGCGGTTGACAACGTTGAGCTTGCCGGTATAGTAGTCGAACTTGGTCTGTACATAGGTGAAGCCGTTGATGCGGCTGATGATCTGTGCGGCGTCCTTGCCGAGACCGTTGAGGATGACGCGCAAGGGGTTCTTGCGTACCTTGTTGGCCATTTCGGCAATCTTGATGGCACCCTCGGCAGCGGCGAATGACTCGTGGCCGGCGAGGAAAGCGAAGCATTGTGTCTCTTCGCGGAGCAGACGGGCGGCGAGGTTGCCGTGGCCCAGACCTACCTTGCGGTCGTCGGCTACAGAGCCGGGGATACAGAAGGCCTGCAGGCCGATACCGATGGCCTCGGCAGCGTCGGCGGCTGTCTTCACGCCTTTCTTGATGGCGATGGCGGCACCCATAACGTAGGCCCACTTGGCGTTCTCGAAGCAGATACGCTGTGTGTCTTCACACATCTGATAGGGATCAACACCGGCATCCTCGCAAATCTGGTTGGCCTCTTCGAGGCTCTTGATTCCGTTGGCGTTGAGAGCGGCAAGAACTTGCGCTTCGCGACGTTCCTGACTTTCGTAACTTACTTTTCTGATCATGTCGTGTGTCTCCTTATTATTCTTTACGTGGGTCGATTGATTTTACTGCGCCTTGCTCGGCAGTTGTGCGGCCGTAGCATCCTGTGAATTTCTTCACGGCTTCGTTGGCGTCCATACCGTTCTTGATGGCTTCCATCATCTTGCCGAGGTGTACGTACTCGTAGCCGCATACCTGGCTGTCCTTGTCGAGGAACTGCTTGGTGATATAGCCCTCGGTCAGCTCGAGATAACGTGTACCCTTGGCTACGGTGCCGTAGAGTGTTCCGGTCTGTGAGCGGAGACCCTTGCCGAGGTCTTCAAGGCCGGCGCCGATGACGAGACCGCCCTCGGAGAATGCGCTCTGCGAACGTCCGTAGACGATCTGGAGGAAAAGCTCACGCATAGCGGTGTTGATGGCGTCGCACACGAGGTCGGTGTTCAGAGCCTCGAGGATGGTCTTTCCGGGAAGGATCTCAGATGCCATGGCTGCGGAGTGGGTCATACCTGTACATCCGATGGTCTCTACAAGGGCTTCCTGGATGATGCCGTCCTTGACGTTTAAGGACAGTTTGCAGGCACCCTGCTGGGGGGCGCACCAACCCACACCGTGGGTATATCCAGAAATATCCGAGATTTCCTTGGCGTAAACCCATTTTCCCTCTTCAGGGATGGGAGCCGGTCCGTGCTTGGGACCCTTGGCGACAACGCACATGTTGTCTACTTCCTTTGAATAAATCATAACTATTTAAAATAAATAATGTGTGTGTATAATGTCTGCTGTCCTGCATTGCGGCATCCTTGAGGCGTGCCTTGTATGGGATATGAAGGCACTGGCTGCCGAATGAAAAAATGTACTCTAATTCGAGTACAAAAATACTAAAAATAATTGAGTGTATACCTACTTGTCGGTATTTTTCTGCCTGTAGGGTTGGAAAAATTGGCAGGCATGGCGTCTCGCCGCAGAATAAGGAAGGGATGCCCGTCGTTTTCGGGCATATTCTTGCTGGTGTGTGGTGGGGACCGCCTCTATTGCAGGTGTAAGGAGATGTGGAAAAAATCCCGGTGATACACGGTTGCAGGTGTGTATCGCCGGGATTTACGGGTAGGTGTTCTCGGTCACTTGTGCCTGTTGGCACGCTGTTCGCGGTATTTGGCTTTTTGGCGGGCCGAACCGCTGCCGTGGGCACCGGTGATGTATTTTTTCTTCTTGGCTTTGGTCTTGACTTTTCCGTTGTCTTTCTTGTTGCCTCCGCCTCCGCGCTTGAATACGATGCCTCCGCCGGCGATGATCTCGTCTATGTCGTCCATATTGCTTGAAGGTTTGTGGGGAAATCTATCAATGGTGGAAGAGGCGCACGCCCGTGAAGGCCATCGTGATGCCGTACTTGTCGCAGGTGTCGATGACATTGTCGTCGCGTACCGAACCGCCGGCCTGTGCGATGTACTCCACACCGCTCTTGTGGGCGCGCTCGATGTTGTCGCCGAAGGGGAAGAATGCATCGCTGCCGAGAGCCACTTTGGTATTCTGGGCGATCCATTCCTTTTTCTCTTCCATAGTCAGCACCTTAGGCTTCTCCTTGAAGAACTGCTGCCAGGTACCGTCGCGCAGCACATCATCGTGGTCTTCGCTGATGTATACGTCGATGGTGTTGTCGCGGTCGGCGCGGCGTATGCCGTCGATGAAGGGGAGTCCCATCACTTTCGGATGCTGGCGCAGCCACCAGATGTCGGCCTTGTTGCCTGCAAGCCGTGTGCAGTGTATGCGGCTCTGCTGACCTGCTCCGATGCCGATGGCCTGTCCGTCCTTGACGTAGCATACGGAGTTGGACTGGGTGTACTTCAGTGTGATGAGCGATATGGTCAGATCGCGCAGGGCTTCAGGTGTGAAGGCGTGAGCCTTGGTGGGGATGTTTTCGAAGAGTGCGGGGTCGTCGAGACGGATGTCGTTGCGTCCCTGTTCAAAGGTGATGCCGAATACCTGCTTGTGCTCTACGGGGGCGGGCACGTAGTCGGGGTCGATCTTGATGACATTGTAGGTGCCTTTGCGTTTCACTTTCAGTATGGCCAGCGCCTCGGGGGTGAAGTCGGGGGCAATCACGCCGTCGCTCACTTCGCGCTTGAGCAGTGTGGCGGTGGTCTCGTCGCAGGTGTCGCTCAGGGCTACGAAGTCGCCATAGGAACTCATGCGGTCGGCGCCGCGTGCACGGGCGTAGGCACAGGCGAGGGGAGAAAGCTCTATCTTCACGTCGTCGACGAAATAGATCTTCTTCAGCGTATCGCTCAGCGGAAGGCCGATGGCGGCACCGGCCGGGGACACGTGCTTGAACGATGCAGCGGCGGGAAGTCCCGTAGCGGCTTTCAGTTCTTTCACCAGCTGCCATGAGTTGAGGGCGTCAAGAAAGTTGATGTAGCCGGGGCGGCCGTTAAGAACCTCGATGGGCAACTCGCCGTCGGCCATATAGATGCGCGATGGCTTTTGGTTCGGATTGCATCCGTACTTCAGTGCTAATTCTTTCATTGTCTGAATGTTGAGAACGTGTAAGGCGTGTCCTGTATGCACGCTTGTTGTCTGTGGTTTTGGATGAAATGCCGTCCAAAACCTTTCTTGACGCAAAATTACGCTTTTTCCGTGATATATGCAAGACGGCGGTACAAAGATGGTTCCGCCGTCCTGTCGCTTTATTTCACCGAAATCTTGTCGCTGTGCCCGCCGACGTTGACGATGTACAGTCCTGCTG
>CAVHOL010000125.1:0-4895 GCA_963637655.1 bacterium
ATCTGCTCGGCTAAAATTCAAAAATCCATCAAAGGTAATTTTTAGAACCCGCCTTTATTCTAATACAAATTTACAGATTAGATACGACCGACACGGCCTTATAAATCTTGATAAATGTGTTAAATATACTTAAATGGGGGGGTAACAAGAAATTGGAATACCTTTGCTGTAGTTTAGGCGACAAAGACAAGAGATGATACACAATATACTGTACAAACTGTATTGGAGACTGACCCTCAACGAATGGCAGATAGGATTTCCGCAGACGACACTCGAAAATATCGCAACCGGCGGCAGCTACGAGATTGCAATGCTGAAAGGGGCGCCCAAAGGCAGATGGTTTGCCGACCCTTTCATTCTCGAGGTCACTCCGACCCACATCATACTGCTCGTCGAAGAATTTGTTTCCGCAAGCGCCAAAGGGCGAATCGCCCGTCTCACCGTCTCACGGAAGGACTACACGCTCGAGCACAACGACACCCTGCTCGACCTTGACACGCACCTGAGTTTCCCCACGATTGTCAGACAGGAAGACGAGGTATATATCATCCCCGAAAATTCGGCGGGCGGGAAACTGCAAGCCTACCGGTACGATGAAGCGACGGCCAAATGTCTGCCGTACAAGACACTGTGCGACAAACCGCTGATTGACGCCATTCACCAGGAAATCGGCGGCAAGGAATATATCTTTGCCACACAAGGTCCCGATGCCAACGGCACCGCTTTGTACATCTACCACAAAGGCGAAAGGGGGGCATACATACATTGCCAGACTGCGACCTTCTCCAGCAACATCGCCCGCAACGGCGGTGCCTTCTTCCACCTCGGCGACTGCCTCTACCGGCCGGCACAAGACTGCAACGGCGGATATGGCCGGGGACTGTCCATTCAGCGGATAGAGCAAGACGACAATGGGGTGTTCTCCTTTACGGAAACCGCACGGCTGAAGTCACCGCGGAAACATCTGGACCACGGCATGCACACGCTGAACGAATACAAGGGGGTAACGGTCGTCGACGTGTCGAGCTACCGTTGGCCCACAATAAGCAGCCTCGTAGATTCCGTCTGGAAGCGGCTCCGCCTGCCGGTCGGCCTTGAATAAAATTGCCCTAAGACGAGAAAGAATCCAAGGTATTCCTCGGATTTATACCAACGCAAAAGACGCTCCGTCTATTGACCTACTGAGGTCGTAGACGGAGCGTCTTCCGTTTATTGTCGGCGTGTTCTAAAAATTCCACGCATTATCAAAGGTAATTTTTAGAACCCGCCCTTTTATCAGAAGGTCACACGGAGACCTACCTGAGCATGCCAGCGGCTGGACACCGGGCTTTCGTTGACCTTGTTGCCAAGGAACTGGTAGGTGGCAGTGTAGTTGCCGTCAGCGCCCTTCTTGGTTTCAGTCACCTTCAGGATATTGACGCTCCACGAGTCGGCGTACACTGTACCCCACTTCTTGTTGAGCATATTGGTGAAGTTGATGATGTCGAAGGTGAGCGAGATTTTGCTTCCGCGCTTGTTGAGATAATAGAAATCTTCGGCGATGTGCAGGTCGACATGATTTTCCCACTTGGCCAGGTTGGAGTTGCGCTCGGCATACTGTCCGCGATGGCTATGGGCGTAACTGTCGTCTTCGATCCACTGTCCGAAGGCGGCACGCTGCTCGGCAGCAGAAGATGTCACCTTGCCGTTGGAAGTGATGTCGACGAAGTTCATTTTGTCAAGTTCGGTAGCGGTCGGGATATAAATCAGCGAGTTGCCCGTGCGCCAGTCACCGTTGTAGGAAGCGCTGGCATCACTGTAGGTGAGGCTATAGCGCTGTCCGCTGAATCCGTTGTAGGTCAGTCCGACATGAGTCTGCAGACGGTTGCCGGCATAGCGGGGCGAATTGTAGGACAGGTTGACGAGCACCTTGTGGGGCTTGTCAAACATGGAGTGCGAGAGCACGGCCTTGCTCGGGTCTACACTGTAGCAGTTGCCCCAGTTGGAAGCGGCGACAGAAGAGGTACCGTCGTTGATAGAATAGGAATGTCCGAAGGTATAGCTTGCCATGGCGTAAAGACCGAAGTTGAAATTCTTCTCCAGCTTTGCGCTTACGGAGTAACTGTAACCCTTGTTGCTGTTCTTCAAGTGATAGATGGCTGAGTAGCTCGTGTTGTCTGACGAGAAGTAGGTTGTGGCCGAGTTTTCGCTGCCGCTGATGGCATATACCTTGGCAGCGGGGCTGATGGCCAGATTCTCAAACCATACGTTGTTGAGGTCTTTCGAATAGAGTCCTTCGATGGTCATCTTCACATCGCCGGGCAAGGTGTGCTCCAAAGCGAGGTTGGCACGCAGCACCTGCGGGAACTTGAAGTTGCGGGCGACGGTATTGATGGTCGGCTTGGTAGCCGTAGACTGGTTTTCCTGCATCAGGCGCTCTACGTCGGCACCGTACTTTTCAAATGAAGGCACATTGCTGCGTATCTGTGCGCCCTTCATCTCAACACCGGTATTGGTCCAGATGTTGGACAGCCACACAAACGGGGCACGGCCGCTGAACACGCCTACTCCACCGCGAACGATGATGCGGTGATCCTTGGTGGCAAACCAGCGGAAGCCGAGACGCGGGGAGAACATCACCGATGTCTTGGGCTTCTGTCCGGTGCGTACATCGTCGGAAGCATAGGAGCTGCTGTTGAACTCCTCGTTGGTAGAGGGAGTGCTGAGGTAGAGGGGCATATCGACGCGCAGTCCGTAGGTCAGCTGCAGACTGGTGTTGACGTCCCACTTGTCCTGTACGTAGAAGCCGAGCTGTCCGGCCTTGAAGGGAGCTGCCCAACGGGTGGTTCCGGTCAGGGCCTTGTCGGTATAGTTGTAGACAAACTGCGAGGCATTGTCATTCAGGAAGTTCTCGACGCTAGTGTACACATACTCGCCGTAGGCAGCCTGGATGAAAAGGTTCTTGAACTTATAGAGCTCGTTGTGCGTACCCACAGAGATGGTGTGGTTGCCGGCATAGATGGAGAGGTTGTCCTCAAGGGTCCAGATGTCCTGGTTGAGGTAGTTGGCACCAGAGGAGTAGTCGGTACCGATATTGATCTTGTTGCTGCCGTTGATGTAAATGGTAGGTCCGGCATAGGGTACGACACGGTTGTCGCGGACGAACGTTGCACCGGCACGGAGCTCATTGTAGAGCGAGTTGCTCAGATGGGAGTTCAGCTCGGCTACAAACGAGTTGGTCTTGTTCTTGATACGGTAGGCACTGTTGGCGAAGTAGTAAGTATAAGAACCGGAGCCGTAGGAATCCTTGTAGGAATCGTTGAACTGGTAGCGGAACGAGAGTTTGTTGTTGGTATTGATGTTCCAGTCGATGCGGCCCAGAATCGAGAGGCCCTGCTTCTCGATCTTACGGGAACCGTAATTGTCGCGTATACCAGTCACCCGCTCATACTTGTCGACGATCTGCTGAGCCACCTCGGGAGTGAGGAAATAGCCGTCAGAAGGATAGTAAGAGGAGGGATAGGAGTTCTTCAAGTATTCAAGATTAACAAAGAAGAAGAGTTTGTCCTTGAGTATCGGACCGCCGAAGGTGAATCCGTAGGTCTGGGTATTCTGTGTGGTGAGGCGGTCTTTCTTGTTGTAGAGCTGGTTCCACGAACCATAGAGATCTTGATTGGTATAGTATCCGTAAGCCGAACCTTTGAATTCATTGGTACCCGACTTGGTGATGGCGTTGATGGCACCGCCCGTAAAACCGCTCTGACGAACGTCGAAGGGCGACACTACAACCTGCAATTCCTGAATGGCATCCATCGAGATAGGGTTGGCGGCCGTCTGTCCGCCGTTGGTACCTGTTCCGGCAAGGCCAAACACGTCGTTGCTCACCATACCGTCAATCTGGAAGGAGTTGTAACGGTTGTTGGCACCTGCGATCGAGAGGCCGCCACCTTTGTTCTCAGCAATCAGCGGAGAGAGCTTGGCCACGTCGTAGACACTGCGGTCTACCGTAGGAGCATTGTCGATCTGGCTGCGGGAGAAGTTCGACGAGGCCCCCATACCGTTGTTGGAGCGGTTGCCTGTGACAACGACCTCACCCAATTGGCGGGCGTCTTCCTTCATCTTCACATTGAATGTGCTGGGATCGCCGAGCGACAACTGTACACCCTGCAGCACCTCGTCCTTGTAGCCGAGATAACTGATGGTGATGGTGTACGGACCGCCTACGCGCATACCCTGGATGGAGTAGCGTCCCTTCTCATTGGTCACCGCCATGTAGCGCGAGCCGGAAGGATTGTGTACGGCTGTCACAGTGGCGCCGATAACGTCGCTGCCGTCTGCGACCACCTTACCTGTGATACCAGAGGTTGTGACCTGGGCCATAACCGTTGTCAAGCAGACAACGAGCAGGACCATGATGGATACAATCTTTTTCATACCTGTTTTGTAAATGGAAATAAATCGTTTTGTGTGAAAATAAGTTTCACGTTGCAAAATTATACAAATTATATGACATGGCGTATTACGATATCGTTAAATTTATCCGCACCCGTATACAATTCCGAAAAACAGGAAAAGAGATGCCCGGAAAACCTTCGAGATATGAAGACTTGTGTTCGAAAGCCGTATCATTAAGCGCAACTTTTGATGAAATATTTGATGTTTGGGTACACAAGCATTTCTATACTGTTTATTTCGACAATCTGCAGCCATTTGCCGTAACATGTATAATTCTATCCGTAATACGTCTACAAAACTATTAAAAATTTCATACTATTTTTGCACCGTGTAATTCTGAACAATATGAAAAAACTTTTTATTCTTTTCGTAATAATCATGGCAACAACAAATCAGTCTATGGCCAACAATACGTTGACCCAACGCCAGTTGCACCTCGCCACCTTGGCAAGTCTCGAAGC
>CAVHOL010000126.1:0-4793 GCA_963637655.1 bacterium
CCTTCTTCAGTCGCATAGCCCGCTATGCTCCTTCAGAAAGACAGAAAAATCTGCTCGACTAAAATTCAAAAATACATCAAAGGTAATTTTTAGAACCCGCCTTAGGCGTGTTCTAAAAATTCCACGCATTATTAAATTCTATTTTGACGGATATACTCTTTGTGTCTTTTTGATTTTATCCGGCATCTTTTTCGTCCTTCTTCAGTCGCATAGCCCGCTATGCTCCTTCAGAAAGACAGAAAAATCTGCCCGGCTAAAATTCAAAAATCCATCAAAGGTAATTTTTAGAACCCGCCTCAAGTTATTTTTTGAACATTACTTATCTGCGGCTGCTGTCGAAGAGGCGCTGCTTCTCCTCCCGGGTGAGCGAGTCGTAGCCGCTGCGGCGTATCTTGTCGAGTATGCGGTCTATCTCTTCCTGCTCGGCCTTGCGGCGGGCGTTGTAGTCCCAGTCGGCACTGTGCGCAGAGGCAGACGAAGTGCCGCGGCCTGTCTGCGCACGGCCCTGCTGCGACGTGCCGCCCCACGACGACCCGCGGCGGCGCTCCCACGAGGAGCGCAGGCCGTCGAAGAACTGCCTTCCGACGTTCGGGCCGTAGCCTGTGCCGGGATGGCGGCTCCAGTAGCGTATGAGGAAGTAGCCGAAGGCCATGCCGCCGAGGTGGGCCAGATGGGCCACGCCGTCGCCCGAGGTGAGCAGGGCCATGTACACTTCTACGCCGGCGTAGAGCATGACAAACCACTTGGCCTTGATCGGCACCGGCAGGGGGAAGATGAAGATGCGCTCGTTGGGGTAGATCATGCCGAAGGCCAGCAGGATGCCGTAGATCGACCCGGAGGCGCCCACGGTCGTCCAGGCGTTGAGCAGCGGCGCGTTGGCGCGGGCCACGGTGAGGGTGTCGGCGGGGGAGAAGGCGGGCAGGCTGTCGGCGGCGATGGTCCAGAACTGCACGAGCTGGGCCGCCTCCTGGAACAGGCCGGCGCCGATGCCGCACACCAGGTAGTAGGCCAGGAACTTCTTCGGGCCCCACGTCCGCTCGACCACGCAGCCGAACATCCACAGGGCGAACATGTTGAAGAACAGGTGGCTCCAGCCGCCGTGCATGAACATGTAGGTGAAGAGCTGGAAGACCTGGAAGTCGGGCGCCAGGAAGAAGTGCAGGCCGAAGAGGCCGTTGAGGTCTACGATGCGGCCGGCCATGGTGTAGAGCAGGAAGGCCAGCACGTTGGCGATAAGCAGATTGCGGGTGACAACGGGAATATTTCGCATATATGGTACGTTCTGGACAGTTGTGGGGCAAGGCCCCGCAAATGCACGTTAGCGGCGGCAAAATTACGAAAAAATATCGCTTTGCGCCCCGGCACCCCGCTGATAAGCGGCTTTTTACGGAATTTTATGCACTTTTTTCCGTTTTTTGTTTGATTTGTGGGGGGAAACCCCTAAATTTGCACAACCGCCATACCCTGTGCCGTTTACCCTGCACAATGTACGGCCTGACGGACGGAACGGCCCGGCAGACGGATGCGGAGGGATGCGGACGACAACACGTCATTCAACAACAAACAATAACAAGCAATATTATGAACAAGACAGAACTGATCGAGAAGGTGGCCGAGAAGGCCAACCTGACCAAGGCTCAGGCCAAGAGCGCAGTCGAGGCATTTGGTACAACCGTAAAAGAGGCTCTCGTGGCTGGCGACAAGGTACAGCTCATCGGCTTTGGCACATTCAGCGTCAACGAGCGTCCTGCACGCGAGGGTATCAACCCCGCCACAAAGGAGAAGATCACCATCGCTGCCAAGAAGGTTGCCAAGTTCAAGGCCGGTGCTGAAGTGACCGACGCCCTCAACTAATTCGCCGGGCTGATAAAGAATCAACGGGGGATGCGCATCATCATGTGTGCGCATCCCCCCTTTTTTGTGCCGTGCCTACTACATTTTCCGCGTCGCCGGCATCCGCCCCTCGGGGGTGCAGACACTAAAAAAGGGACTCACGGCCGTTCGCTTGCGGCGGGAGTCCCCTTTTCTTGCTTGTTCATTCTTTCACTTTTTTTTCTAAAACCATCTTTTTAGTTCCGTTATCCTTCATTACAGTCTTTGTTGCCTTGCCGAAGACGGCTGCCTACTGATTGTGAAACCTAAAAACCAATCTAATCTTAAACCTTTTCGAATCTATTGAACCATTTCAGATTCAAATCTTAAACCATTTTCCAATTTATTTACCAAAATCCTTCTCAGTCAGTCCTGTGTGTCAATCTTTCTGTTGTGCATTTCCCCACTGTTTCCGGGGGATGATGTTTCCTTTATAAGAAGAGAGAGCGGGCGGGCGCCCCGCCGTTGCGGGGAGGGGCGCTGCCGCCTGTATGCCTTGCGTTGTCTCAACGGATCGCCTTGGTCGTGGCGGAGGTGTCCTCGAACTTCTTCTCCTTGGCCGTGACGGTCTTGCCGGAGGCGTCCTTGGAGATGACGAACTTGGTGCTGTAGAATACGGGGTTCTCCAGGAGATGCTTGCCCACGTTGTCCTTGGTGACGTTCTCTACACGCGAGCGGCCCAGCTGGGTCTTTGCGGCTTCGCAGTAGGTGCCGTCGGCGAACTTGCCCGAGAATACCAGCACGACGGTGGCGCCGATCTCGTACTTGTCCTTGGTGAGCTGTGCGCCGTCGCGCAGTTTCTGACGGACGACGATGCCGCCTTCTGCGGGTATGCCGTCAAACTCGAACACTTTGAGGAACAGGGTTTCGCCGACCGTTGCCACCTGCTTGTTGCCGGCGCTGTCGAGGAATTCGACGGTGATCTCGCTGATCTTTCTCGAGTCTTCTGACGGGATGACGGTGACGGTGGTCACGGCCTTCTTCAGTTCGCCGTGGTTGACGGGCGTGGGGTTGACCGTCTCGGCAGCGTCGTCGCTTTCGCAGCTTGCCATGGAGAATGACAGTACGGTTGCCATGAGCAGGAGGGATGCGGCCCGGAGGGCGGATTTCATTGTCTTCATTGTCTTCATAATTCGTGTCCTTTCTTTGTTTTGTTTTATTGCTTTATTGCTGTTGTTTTGTTTTATTGCTTCTTGTTTTTTTTGCCGTCCTGTCCTGTCTCCCTTCCGTCAGCGCATGGCTCGCGCCTTGCAGCCTTTTGCAGCTTCTCGGTATCCGGGGTTCTTGTCGGATGACGGTTGCAAAGGTATGGAGGGAGATGCAATGCTCCAAATATTTTTATAACAATTTTTCGCAAAATACAAAAATAAAACCCCGAAAACTAACGGAATTCCGCGAGTTTTCGGGGTTTTTCTGCCAATTTTATATAAAATTAAATTAACGTACCTTTCATTTCATCTCTTTCTTTTGTCCTCGCTTCCCTTTCCGCTTTTTACCATATGCGCACCGTGCAGCTGATCACGGCGAGTATGGAAGTGAGGAGGGCGATGATGCGCAGGGCGAGCAGGAGCTCGTCGCCCGCTGGATGTCTACTGCTCACCGCCGGCCTCCTGGGCACCGATGGCGCCGAGCAGTGCGGTGGCGATGGCGATGACGATCTTGATGACCATGCGCCAGTCGGCGCCGCGCGAATTGCTGATGTTGCTCATGGTTGTTGCTCCTTTCTTTTTCTTGTCGTTTTGTCATTGTTTTGTTCTTGCAGTTCGGGGCGGGACTTTTCAGCGCCCGCCCCTACCGCTTTCCGTCCTTACCGTGGCGGGACGGCCCGTCGGCCTACTGCTCGCTGACGGCCTTGTCCTCGGCCTTGTCCTCAATTTGGGTGTCAGCTTGGGTGTCGGCCTTGTCGGCGCCGTCGCTCTTGTCTACATTGTAGATGGAAGCCTCGGACACCTTGACGCCGCTGAGCAGCTTGTAGGTGCGCACGCGCTTGGCGTCGACGGTCACTTCGGGCTGGAAGAGGATGTGGGTGCCGGTGATATTGGTAGATGCCTTGAATTCGGATGCGGAGTCGGCGCCCTTGGAGGTAAGTCCGATCTTGAAGGTGCCGAAGCCGTCGATCTTGACGCGCTTGGAGCTTTGCAGTTCGCGGGTCATGGTCTCCACCAGTTCGCGGAGCACGGCCAGGATGTCAGACTCCTTGACGGTACAGTTGGCCTGCATGATGGAGGCGAGTCCGTTGAGGTCGATGGTGTCCTCATGCACGGCGCGTGCATACCATTTGTTGGCGGTCTTGTCGTTGCGGGTGCTCTTGTACATTTTGTATTTCAGTGCCATAGTGTGTTTTCCTTTCTTTTGTGTTTTAGGGTTGATGATTCTTGTGTGTTTGTTGTTGTTCCCGCGGGAGGGTGACGGGCGTCGCGTGGCGTGGCGGCCGCCTTTTCCGCAGATGTTGCGCGCGTTTCCGGCTTGGTCGACATGGGCCGGCGGAAGGATTCCCTTTTTTGTGCGGATCGGGCGGCAGGCAGCGGTGCGCTGCCCGTCGGTGCAGCCGTTATTTCCTGACTGCACGGCAAAGGTAGACAACGGAACGGGACGTGTCAAGGGCCGTTTGGGATAAAAGAAAGGGTAGGGGGAGAAAAAAGGGAGGAAAAGGGCGGTGAAGAATACAAAAAACGGCGTGCAGCAGTGGAAGAATACAAGAATGGCATACAGCGGGAGAATACAAAAACGGCGTACAGTGAGAGAAGCCCCGTAGGGGCGACATAGTATAGGATAGGGCCTCGGCCCTATCTTTGGAGGGGTATCTCAAACGTTGCCCCTGTAGGGGGCGCATAAGATGGGCACGTTGCACCACATATGTCCATTCGTGAAAATTCGTTGGATTACTTCCCTTTGGTCAGTGGGCCTTCGGCAAATCTCGT
>CAVHOL010000127.1:0-4724 GCA_963637655.1 bacterium
GGCATAGGTTTTCCTTTCCTTTAGGTTACGGTTATTTGCCAGTCTTCACCTTGGTTTCCACGTTGAGTCCGGCACGAAGCAGGGCTACGGCCTCCTTACTGTTGTTGGCAGAGAGGGCTATGCGCACGGGCACGCGCTGCTCCACCTTGACAAAGTTGCCGGTGGCGTTGTCTACCGGTATCATCGAGTAGGCCGAACCGGCAGCAGCGGAGATGGCCTGCACCTTGCCCTTAAACGTGACTCCTGGTATGGCGTCGGCAGTGAACTCCACGTCCTTGCCCACGGTAATCTGGTCCATCTGTGTCTCACGGTAGTTGGCCACTACCCATACATCGTCGTCAGACACGATGCGGGCGAGCATCTGTCCGGGTTGCACAAGCTGTCCTACGTGTATGTCCTTGCGGCTCATCACGCCGTCGCAAGTGGCGACGATGACGGTATATGAGAGATTGAGGTTGGCCAGGTGCAGCTGGGCTTCGGCTACGCTTTCGCTGGCGCGCGACCCGCCCAACTGGTGCGTTTGTACGCCTTGTACGGAGGCGGCGCTTTGCCGGCGGCTGTTGGCCTGCTCGTAGCGGGCCTTTGCGCTGAGGTAGCGGGCGTAGGCATTGTCGTACTGCTGGCGGGTGACGGCGTCCTTCTTCAGCAGGGAAGCGAAACGGTCAAAGTCCTGCTTGGCATTGTTCATCTCTACGCGGGCCTCCTCTATGCCGGCAGCGGCGGTCTGCACGTTGCTGGTCGTGGTGCTCATGCTGGCGCTCACGGCCGACGATCCGGCGCGCGACCCTTTCAGCCCGGCCTCGGCCTGTGCTACATGCAGACGGTATTCGGCATCCTCGATGATGACGAGCGTGTCGCCTTTCTTCACGTGCTGGTAGTCTTCGAAGCGTATCTCCTTGATGAATCCCTGTACTCTTGTGTTGATGGGAGTGATGAGGCGGTTGACCTGTGCGTCGTCGGTGTACTCCACGCCGAAGCCGTGGGTGAGGTGGCTCAGTACCCAGACGATGGCGCCGAGCAGTATGAGGATGATGACTACGTTGTATATTCTTTTGACGGTTTTCTTGTTCATTGTCGATGTGTGTTTTGGTGGGGCAAAATAGTTGTGTATGATTAGATGTCGCCGGCAGCGTACTTCACGCGGTAGTAGGCGTAGACGATGTTGATGCGGGCATCCACCTCTTGCAGTTCGGCGTTGAGGCGGAGGTTGGAGGCGTCTACCATGTCGGTGACGAGTGCCATCTGGTTGAGGTAGCGGTTGTTGATGACTTCATAGTTCTGTCGGGCCAGTTCTACGCTTTTCTTTTGGGTGGCCAGTTCTACATAGGTCTGCAGGTACTGGGTGTAGGCCGCCTGTATGTTGTTGTTGAGCTGCTCGCTCTGCAGGGCGTAGGCTTCCTGGGCCTGGCGAGTATCGGCCGAGGCCTGCCGTATGCGCTTGTTGCTCTTGTAGAGTGCGCCCAGGCTATATTTCACGCCCACTCCGATGTACCATACGTTCAGGTTTTTGTCTACGGGAGGCAGCTCGAAGGTGATCGGGCCGTTGAAGTCATTGACCGCCACGACGGCCACCTTGGGCAGCAGTTCGCTTTTGGCCAGTTTCTCCTTTTCCTGTGCCATGCTGACGTTGATAGAGCTCTGTTCCAGCAGCGGCGAGTGGGTCAGGGCAGCGTTCTGCCAGTACTGCTCCCCCTCCTTGGCATACTGTTTTTCGGTGACGGTCGTGTCGGGTATGATGGCCGTACCCTCGGCGAGTCCGAGCGTGTTGCAGAGCTGGTGGTTGAGTATGCTACGGTTGTTGCGGAGAGCGGTAAGTCCCAGTTGGAGCGACTCCATCTGCAGTTCGTACCGGGTGATGTCGTTTTTGAGTGCCATGCCCTGTGTCTGGCGGGCCTTGATGTCGTCGATGAGTTGGCGGGTGAGTGCGATGTTCTGCTCGTAGACCTTCATGCGGTTGTCGATTTTGTAGAGGTCAAGGTACTGCCCGAGTGCGACAAAACGCATCTGCTGTCGGGTCAGAACGACGCCATTCTCGGCTTGTCGCTTTCCCATTTCGGCCAACCGGATGCCCGCATCGATGGCACCTCCGGCATAGACCACCTGTTGGGCCTGCAGCGAAAAGTTGTTGCCTAGATGGGGGGATTTCAGTCCGTGAACGTTGCTGAAGTCGCGGTCGGTCAGTAAGGCATTGCCGATATAACTTACCGACAGCGAGGCGTCAATGTCGGGCAGACGCTGGCTCTTGGCGGCTTCTATGCCGTGACGGGCGCTTTCTACACCGGCCGTCTGAGTGCGGATCTGCTTGCTGTTGTTTTCCACACGTTCAAACAGTTGGTCGATGTTCATCGGCTGTCCCTGTCGGCTGTCGGGCGGTGTGGTCCCGCTTTGTGCGGACGCAAAGGGTGTGCCTCCCAGTAGCAGAAGGCCCACGCAAAGGATTGTCTTTGTCATCTGTCTTTTTGAAATTCGTCTTGTCTTTTTTCGGATGCAAAGGTAGGTGGTTTTTCTGCGTCGGGTGTTTTACATTTCACGCGGTGTATGGACTTTTTGGGAATATACGTTCCGTATTTCTACATAATGTTCGTATATTTGCGGTTGATATAGGAAGAAAATAGATTTTGTACAAGATGCAGACCGATAACGACAATGTGCGCCGCGCATCCGTATTGCGCAACTATAATAGTGGTGACGAACTGGGCGGTCGCCGCGATGCCCGCCTATGTTTCTCGTCTTTGGAGAAGTGGCGGACCGAGATGTGTGCCTTGCATTATGGGGTGATTCTGATTTGCCGTGAAGGCACGGCGTCGCTGCGTGTCAATTTCAAGGACTGGGATCTCTACGAGGGGGCGGTCATCACCTTGTTTCCCGGTGATGTCGTGCTGTTGCAGTCATGGTCTGTGGACTTTCGGGTCGAGATGATGACGTTCAGTCCGGCCCTGCTGCGAGAGGCCAGTCTGCAGTTGGAGCAGACCGTGTATTCAGTCCTACGTGAGGACCGCTGCCGTCAGGATACGCCGGTGGTCACTGCCATCATCGACAATATGTTTGGCCTGCTCCGTCTGTACTTTTCGCAACCGGAATGTACGTGCGTGGAACAGTTGGTGCTGTTGCAGTTGAAGGCGTTTTTCATCGGATTTCACGAATATTTGCAGCGCAACCCGCAGTACCGGCCCGACAAGGTGCGGTCGCGTCGTGTGCGCGAACTGTTCAATCAGTTTATGATGTTGGTAGAGCGTGACTACAAACTGTCGCGCGATGTGTGCTACTACGCCGGCTTGATGAATGTGTCGTCGAAGTACTTGACCAATATTGTGCGCCAAGTCACTCCCCATACCCCCAAGACCATCATCGACCAGTATGCCGTGCTGCAGATCAAGGCGCAGTTGCAGTACGGCAGCAAGACCGTCAAGGAGATAGCGTGGGAGTACCACTTCACTGATGTGTCTTTCTTCTGCCGTTACTACAAGAAGCATACCGGCAAGACGCCGCAGCAGCAAAGGCGTGACTATATGGAAGTTCGGGCTTGACTACTCGAGTTGTTCGGGCAGAATACTCGATTAGCCAAGCCCGAAGACAGGCAAAGGCAAACAATGGGTGGTGAAAGATAGTGCCGCAGATTACTGTCCGGCCAGTACTCTTGCCTCTTGGGTAAGATAGGGCGCCAGGTCTTTTACGGCTATCTTGAAAGCGATGGTTCCCACGGCACGCGAGGCAATCTCGTACTGCTGGTAGGTGAAGCACAGACTGTCTTTCTCCAGCCAAGGGTTATGGGCGGGAAGCGGTACGAGACCGTCTTCGGGCAAAATCAGATAGTCGCCAAGCGTAGCGTCGGATACCGACTCTACTCCGCTTTCTTTGAGGTATTGCAGGATGCTCTTGCGCAGGAGCGGCTGCAGCGCTTGCAGTTGGGTGGCATCGAGCATGTTGTCGACGGGCTTGTAGGTCTTTGTGCTGATATTTCTGCAGTAATGCGCGTATGCGTGGTTTGCGCCTCCCAAGGAGTAGTCATCGTCGATGCTATAGGTAATGTATGTCGGGGTGGAATCTACCTTGCAGATCTTGATCTCGCATGACAGGGGCGGCATCTCGCTCTCAGGCGTATGGGCGTAGGCTTCTGCCGCTTCCTTGCGTAGGCCAAGCAGATAGCGCATGGTGCCGTCGCCGTAATGGCCGGCCAGCATTTGGCCATCGTTGGCGCTTCCGCTGTAAACGGGATATTGGGCGGTGTCTGCCGTCTCTACATCGTCGGTGTAGGGCAAGTACAGCGCAGCCAGTTCGCGGGCAATAAACTGTCTGATGCCTATGGCGAGGCTGTCGTCGCCCTGCGGGTAGTCGATGGCGATGGCGCACTTTATGTTTGTGCCAGCCACGGAGTCGTAGCTTATGCTGTCTATGGCCAGACGGTTGTCTTTGTCAGATGCAGACAACTTGCAGCCTGTGGCGCAAAGCGATACGGCGGCTACGATAACCGAGAATAACAGTAATTTCTTCATTCGAATTCTTATTAAGTTCTTATTATGGGTATGCTTGACCTTTTTCCTGTTGGAAGGCGGTGCCGCTGCAAATTTACGTATCGTTCTTCAATGCGACAAATTTTCGGCTGGTTTTTGACGTCTCAGACCTTCTTTCCCGAAACAAAACCGTACCTTTGTATAGTCTATAGGCGGGTTCTAAAAATTACCTTTGATGGATTTTTGAATTTTAGCCGAGCAGATTTTTTGTCT
>CAVHOL010000128.1:0-4704 GCA_963637655.1 bacterium
TCGTAATAGATGTAGACAAGCAATGATGAACCGATAACGGCATATCTGCCGTCAGGCAACATACAAGGCCCCATGCCCTGCGCCCGAAAGCGGCGAAAGGCATGGGGCTTTTTCGTGTCCGCAACATTGTGGTATCGCACAAAAAAGCAGTATCTTTGCATCCGGTATTCCACCCCGCCTGTTATTGTAGTGACTGAATGACCCGACGCATGGACTCACTGAAACTGAAACGACAAGTCATCGCCACGGAGTATGCCCGTGCCGTCGACTTCATCAATGCCTTGCCCGCACGGTTTGCCTCCGGCGGCGAGACGCTGCACGACGGACGCAACACCGTGAAGCGCTTCGCCGTCGGCGACGGGACGCTTGTCGTCAAGCGCTACAAGCGCCCCAATATCGTACAGCGCATCGCCTATACCTATTTCGAGCGCAGCAAGGCACGGCGGGCCTACGACTTCGCCGGCATACTGCGCAGCCGCGGCGTCAACACGCCGCATGAGGTGGCCTATATCGAACTGACGCGGGGCGGTCTGCTGGCCGACAGTTACTTTGTGTCGGAGGAATGCCGGTGGGCTCCCTTGCGGGCCGCGCTCGAGCGTCCCGACTTCGACCGCACGCTGGCATCGGCCCTGGCCCGCTATCTGGTGGTCTTGCACGAGAAGCAGATACAGCACGGCGACCTCAATCTCGGCAACATACTCTACGCCCGCCAGGATGACGGTGCGTATGACTTCGCGCTGATCGACACCAACCGCTCCCACTTCGGCCCGCTCACGCGCCGCGACTGTCTGCACAATCTGCTGCGCCTCACCTACGACACGGCGCTCATGGACTATGTCTCCCGTGCGTATGCCGCCGCCCGCGGTTGGGACGCCGATGCGTTTGCCGCCGACGAACTGCGGCTGCTCGACCGCTTCTGGCACCGCAACGACCGCAAAAACCGATGGAAGAAGGCCATGCGCCGTCTGTTCTCTCGAAAAAACTCAAACCTCCCGAAACTACAATGATACCCAAGACCATACACTACTGCTGGTTCAGCGGCGAGGCCTTCCCCAAAAAGATACGGAAGTGCATCGACTCGTGGAAGCGCCGCCTGCCCGACTACCAGTTCAAGCTCTGGACACTCGAGTCCTTCGATCTTGCCGCCGCACCGCGCTATGTGCAGGAGGCCGTCAAGCACCGCAAGTGGGCCTTCGCCGCCGACTATGTGCGCATGTATGCCCTCTACACCGAGGGCGGCATCTATCTCGATGCCGATGTGCTGGTGCTCAAACCCTTCGACGACCTGCTCGACCACCGCTTCTTCTCCGCCCTCGAGTACCATCCCACCCAGGCCGACAAGGACGGCGCCTGGCAGATGATCGATGCCGACGGACACCGCACGAAGCCCGGTTTTGTGTCGGGCATCATGATCCAGGCCGCCGTCATGGGTGCGGAGAAGGGGTGTCCCTTTGTGCGCGAGGTGCTCGACTGGTATGCCACGCAGAACTTTGTCGCTCCCGACGGTACGCTGGCCACGGCCGTGGTGTCGCCGCAGATCTATGCTTATGTGGCCGAGCGCCGCGGCTTTGTCTACAAGGACATCGACCAGGATCTCGGCGACGGCATCATGATCTACCGCTCGGCCGTCATCGCCGGCAACCGCCACGAGACCACGCCCGAGTCGTACGCCATACACTACTGCGCCCACACGTGGCATCCCACGCTCGGCGAGAAGATACGCCTGTGGTACCGCCGCACGTTTTCCTCATCCAAGAAAAGTCAATGACCGTGTCCTCCTCTATGTCCCAGCCCCGTGTGACCATTGTCACCGTCACCTACAATGCCGGAGAACTGCTCCGGCGCACGCTCGACAGTCTCTGCCGCCAGCAGTACGGGCAGAAGGAGATCATCGTTGTCGACGGACAGTCTACCGACGGCACCGTCGACATCATACGCCAGTATGCCGACCGTATTGACCGTTGGGTGAGCGAGCCTGACGGCGGCATCTACGATGCGATGAACAAGGGTGTGCGCATGGCTACGGGCGAGTGGATCGTCTTCATGAATGCCGGCGACACCTTCGCCGCCGACGATGTGCTCGGTCGTGTGTTCTCGGGCGAGTGGCCTACCGGCAAGGCCGACATCATCTACGGCGACGTGATGAAAGACGCACAGGTGAAGGTCGCCCCCGACACCTATCGTCTTTACCACCGCATGCTGTTCTGCCACCAGAGCGCCATCGTGCGCCGCAGCGAGCTGACGGACGCGCCTTTCGACATCCGCCACAGGCTGTCGGCCGACCTCAAGTTCTTCATCACCCGCTACCGCCGCGGCGCCCGCTTCCTGCATGTCGGCATTCCCGTGGCCGACTTCGACACCACCGGCGTGTCAAACAGTCACCGCTCCGCCGGCCTCGCCGACAATATCCGTGTCATGGCCGAGGCCATGCCCTGGACACTCCGGGTGCAGTCCGTCCTCCGCCTCCTCGTACCCTACGTCGTCTGCCGCCTGCGCGGAAAGTGACTTTTTCTTTTCCGTATTTCTGACAAACTGTCATAATTGTCAGTTCATATCTCCGATGGCATGCCGCTTGGCATGCCATTTGTTGTATAGTAGGCGTACACCGCAACGTGCAGACGCTGCAATGCAGCAGATGCAGACGGCGGGCGTGCAAGACATACATTATATATTACAGAAAATAAAAAATAAAAATATAAGAATTATGGGAAAGATTATTGGTATCGACTTAGGAACCACAAACTCATGTGTTGCCGTATTTGAGGGCAACGAACCGGTAGTGATCGCCAACAGCGAGGGCAAGCGCACAACTCCTTCTGTTGTCGGCTTCGTCAAGGACGGCGAGCGCAAGGTGGGCGACCCCGCCAAGCGTCAGGCTATCACCAACCCGAAGAACACCGTGTACTCCATCAAGCGCTTCATGGGCGAGACCTACGCACAGAGCCAGAAAGAGGCTGAGCGTGTGCCCTTCACCGTTGTCAACGAGGGCGGTTATCCCCGCGTCGACATCGACGGCCGCAAGTACACTCCGCAGGAAATCTCTGCCATGGTGCTCCAGAAGATGAAGAAGACCGCCGAGGACTATCTCGGACAGGAGGTGACCGACGCCGTCATCACCGTACCTGCCTACTTCTCTGACTCTCAGCGCCAGGCTACCAAGGAAGCCGGACAGATCGCCGGTCTCAACGTGCAGCGTATCGTCAACGAGCCTACCGCCGCAGCCCTCGCCTATGGTGTGGACAAGGCCAACAAGGACATGAAGATTGCCGTGTTCGACCTCGGTGGCGGTACATTCGATATCTCCATCCTCGAGTTCGGCGGCGGCGTGTTCGAAGTGCTTTCTACCAACGGTGACACTCATCTCGGTGGCGACGACTTCGACCAGGTCATCATCGACTGGCTTGTCAACGGATTCAAGGCTGACGAAGGTATCGACCTCTCCAAAGACCCGATGGCCATGCAGCGTCTCAAAGAGGCTGCCGAGAAGGCCAAGATCGAGCTGTCGAGCACCACATCTACTGAAATCAACCTGCCCTACATCTCTGCCGAGGGCGGTGTGCCCAAGCACCTCGTCAAGACCCTGACCCGCTCGCAGTTTGAGCAGTTGGCCCATGGCCTGATCCAGGCTTGTCTCGTGCCCTGCCAGAACGCCATGCGCGACGCCAAACTGAACACTTCCGACATCGACGAAGTGATCCTCGTAGGTGGTTCGAGCCGTATCCCCGCCGTGCAGACACTCGTCAAGAACTACTTCGGCAAGGAGCCTTCCAAGGGTGTCAACCCCGACGAGGTGGTAGCCGTAGGTGCCAGCATCCAGGGCGCTATCCTCAATAAGGAAGGCGGCGTAGGCGACATCGTGCTCCTCGACGTTACCCCGCTGACCCTCGGTATCGAGACCTTGAACGGCGTAATGACCAAGCTCATCGATGCCAATACCACTATCCCCTGCAAGAAGAGCGAGGTGTTCTCAACAGCCGTAGACAACCAGACCGCAGTGACCATTCATGTGCTGCAGGGCGAGCGTCCGATGGCCGCACAGAACAAGAGCATCGGTCAGTTCAACCTCGAAGGCATCGCTCCTGCACGCCGCGGTGTGCCCCAGATTGAGGTGACCTTCGATATCGACGCCAACGGTATCCTCAACGTCAGCGCCAAAGACAAGGCTACCGGCAAGGAGCAGTCCATCCGCATCGAGGCATCGTCTGGTCTGAGCAAGGAAGAGATCGACCGCATGAAGGCCGAGGCCGAGCAGAACGCCGCCTCCGACAAGGCCGAGCGCGAGAGAATCGACAAGCTCAATCAGGCCGACTCGATGATCTTCACCACCGAGAACTTCCTCAAGGACAACGGTGACAAGATTCCCGCTGACAAGAAGCCCGGCATCGAGCAGGCTCTCCAGCAGCTCAAGGACGCCCACAAAGCCGCCGACGTAGCCGCCATCGACACAGCCATCGCCAACCTCAACAACGTCATGCAGGCCGCCAGCGCCCAGATGTATCAGGGCGGTGCCCAGCCCGGCGCCGGTGCACAAGACTTCAATGGTGCAGGTGCCGGCCAGCAGGCAGGCAGCCAGCAGAAGTCGGACGACACTATACAGGACGCCGACTTCGAGGAGGTGAAATAATGCCACCAAGCAAATACATAACAAGCAATAAGCAAATGCGTGCAGCTCAATGAGTTGCACGCATTTTGCGTTTATAGGGT
>CAVHOL010000129.1:0-4621 GCA_963637655.1 bacterium
GCAGCATTAAAAGCGTATGCACAAACCGCTTAAATTCTAAATCCGAAACTTGAGTAAAGAAATCCTTGCGTCAAGCAAGACTTGGCAAGAAGCGTACGACAGACTTAACGGCAAGGCCAAGGAATATCGTGTCAAGGCCGAGGAATGGCGCGCCAAGACCTATAAAAAGAATGGCGGCAGCGTAGAGGTCGGCGGCAAGTACGATGACCTTGACGCAAAGAATGTCAGCATTGACTATATCAATGAGCGTCGCAGAGAGGACGCCATCAAATCCCTTGAACGTGAAGCCGAAGAGCTTGAGCATGGCGCAGAGCAATTAAAGGAAAGATGCGAAAAGGGCGTTGAACCGTCCAAAGACCCGACACAAGACATCAAGGAAGCAGCCGATGCTTATCGTGAGGAGAATCCTGTGCGTCCGAAGCGTAAGATTTCGAAGAAGGTGCGTGCCGCGATGGAGTCGATAGCCAAGGACCTTGGGTACAAGGTGGTGTGGCACGACACGCTGGAGGACAACGGATATATCGACTACAAGAACAAGGAGATACACATTGCCCGGGATGCGAAAAATCCGCTTGAGGCGGTGTTCGGCCATGAGTCGACGCATGCCATCCGCAAGTCTTCTGAGGCTGAGTTTGCGAAGCTCCGCGATGCGGTGAAGAAGATCGTGGGCGAGGAGTGGTGGAATGCCGCGGTAAAGCACAAGCGTGCCTTGAAATACTCCGAGGCGAAACTCGAGGAGGAGGTGACGGCCGACTGTGTGGGCGCAGTGTTCCATAACCGCGACATGGCGGTGAGACTTGCCCAAGAGCTGCACGGCAATCCGGGTATCCTTGCGAAGGTGCGAGAGGTATGGCACAAGATCATCGGGCATCTGAAGTCGCTCGGCGCAACGGAAGAACAGAAGCAGGCAGAGGAGGCGCTTGCCGCATTTGAGGAAGTGGTGAGGGGTGCATTCAAGGCGGTGAAGGAGAAGGCGGACACAGAACGTCTGATGCCGGGGGCAGACTTGCGCAACGAGCAGGGAGAGCCGGTCGTACATGTGGACGGTGCCGGCGACATCGACTTCAGCCACCGTACCTACAAGGACTTCGTAGACGACGAAGGCAATGAGCACAAGGGCACGAGAACCAGCATCATAGAGCATCTGACGGCCCAGGGCATGAAGGAGGCAGACATCAAGAAGTTTGTCGACAATATGGACTATTGGTATGACCTGACCGGGAAGGTGGCGGACATGGTCGACAAGGACGGCAATTTCATGTTCGAGACATTCCACGAATGGTCGCAGACATCTCCGCTGTACAAGCGCTATGAAGGCGGCATTGTCCGTGCCATCTCTACGCTGGTATCCAACGGAGAGTATCCGCTGAACTTCGAACTGTCGACCGACTGCATCAAGCGCGAGGCATTCACGCAGATACTCAATGAGATGGTCAACATCGGCGGCACGTTCTGGAAGAAACTGACCCCGGCTAAGATACAGGAGCTACGTACGCTTCAGAAGAGCTACGGCATACAGGTGGCCTGCCCATTGTGTTTTGTGGAGGGCAAGCGCCTGAACATCATGAAATGGGCGACATCGGTCACGGAGAAATGGAACGATGCCGTGAAGAAAGTGGTCGGTGGCAAGAAGGTGACGCCCTTCGGCTTCGGCGAAGGAACGTTCGTGCCCGACAAACCGTATGACGAGCGTACTACCCCGCAGTCTGTGGTCGACCAAATCAACGAGGTGGCAAGGCTTGTGGGTGACCATGACGGCGTGCTCCCTGCCGACCTTGCACGGATGCAGGCCAACGCCAAGGCGATGGAGGAAAAACTGCAGGAGTATTATGAGGACTTTGTCAGCAAGCACGGCAGCGGCAACGATTTCTCGCTGACCAATGCACAGATAGAAGAACTGCGCAAGCAGCGCGGCAACGGCGGAAAGAACGCCGTCAGCAGAATGGTGGCCATGATAGCCACCCATCCCGAGCTGCAGCATACGCTTGACGTCTCCGACCTTGTCGGGTCGAAGGGCCTGAACGAAATCCGGAAGCGTGGCGGGGAGGCTTTTGCCAAACTGTATTCGCTCATCATCTCGGCCAACGGCACCGGCACGCCAAAGGTGGTGCAGGATGCCCAGCCCTACAGCGGCGAGATCATCGACGTGTCGCAGAACACCTTTGACAAGGCCGACAAGATAGGCGGCGCGCGCCTGTTCTCCTTCTCTGACTTTGACATCACGAAAGTGTTTGACATCATGCAGATAATGTGGGACTGTGCGGCGCGCAACGCAAGAGTGCAGTCGTACAGCAAGGAGATACCCTACATTCTGATTTTCGGCAAGAGCGGTGTCAAGATAAACATGTCGATGCTGCCGGAGGCTCGTCCCGCCAAAGAGCTGGCCGATGCCTACCGGAATGCCAAGGGCGATGCGAAGAAGAGGGTCCTCGAGCGCATCCGCGAGAATGCCGGTCTCGAGATGGACGGTGACAAGATCGTCGGTCTGCAGCTGAGCGACTCGCATTCGGTGTCCCGTGAGTTTGCCGAATCCATCTACCGCAATCCGGAATACAACGCCAACTGCGGCGCCATCATGGTGGGCGTCTCTGCCAACCACAGCATCTACGCCATGCTTCAGGGATTCATCCGGCAGGTGATACCTTTCCATCTCAGCGGCATGCCGATATCGGCACGCAAGGCGACCGACTGCCAGTACTACCGCGACTTCACGAACGAACAGAACACCGGCATCATCGTGAACGGCAGAAGGGTCAAGGCCAAATGGGGCGAGAACACTTCGGTGAAGGCCGACTTCAATTTCTACGAGAACGAGAGTGAGCCGGGATGGAACATGCGCCAGCGCGCCCGCGACTATGTGAAATGGTGTGCGGACAACGGTCTTGTACCGCGGTTCGAGTGGGCAGTCAATTCGAAGGCGTACGCCGACTGGTGCCGCAAGAAGGGATACAAGCCCAACCAGGAACTGATGCGCGAGATGGACAAGCGCACGACCGACGGCGTGTTCGACGAATACTACAAGGTGCTGACAGACTACACGGCCTACCAGCCAGTGTTTGACGCAGAGGGAAAACTGGTGGACGAGGTGCCTGCCCCACACAAGCCCGTGACCGGTGACTTCGCAGTGGACGAGAAGACCTTGGGTATGACTCTTGGCGTAGACGCAAAGGGTAATCTTACTGACAGCAATTCGATGCTCGCCAACCGTGAGCGTACAATCAAGAACACCGACATCAACAAGAAGGAGATCGCGCAGAAGGCTGTCCTGCTTGTCAACGGCAAGGCCAAGGTGAAAGACTTGGTGAAGGAGAACGGCAGCCAGTTCGACAACAACAGTGATTCCGACAAGTTCATGGAGGCGACGAGAACGGAAGCGGGGAACGTGGATTTCTCCAAAAGGGAGGATGACGAGCAGATTGCTGAGCATACCAAGTTCTCGCTGAAGGGAAAGCCAGTCCGTTTCGAGGCTGGCAAAAATTTGAGCAAGGAAGAGAAGGAGGAAGTGCTTGCTACCTTGAAGGATGCCTACAAGGTGAACCATGTGCCGTATCATCTGGAAGAGACGGCTGGCGGCAAGGAGAAGAAGGTGTATGAGGCCACGGCTGACGATCATGTGGTGAGCGATATTACCAATCGCCCACTGAGATACTATATTACCCTTCCCGATGGCCGTGTGGCACATCCTACAGAGGTCTATCCAAACCTCACTGGCCGAGAAGTGAAATCTGCTGCCGAAAAACAAAGATTGTTTGATGATGAAGCCAAGGGCATGGTAAAGAAAGCAACCGCCCAAATGAATGCTGCCAATATTGATACCAAGAAGGCTTTGTCAATACTGACCGAAGTCCAAAAGCTGCCTCACAAAACACGAGACGCCGGATATGGCATGAGTAATGCTGTTTCCTACGACTATAAGACAGGTATGTTTACATCCAACGCTTCGGAAGCTATCGACTTTGTGGCTAGAATTATGAGAAGGAAGGAGGAAGTGCCTATTGATGTAGTGAGCAGCACAAAGAAGGCTGTTTCAGATAGCTTTGGAATGGTTGATAATCTCATTGATGGTTTGAGTGAAACCAAGTTCACGCTGAAAGGTAATGCAGATGCTAATTCGCAGTCTTCACAAAATCCTTTGTTTGGATATTTCAAGGGTAGTATCAGAGACTTGATAGAGGCTACCAAAACCGCTGGGGGCAACTTGGTAAAGAAAGCTATCTCTTATGCCAACAACAGACTCATAAGTGACTTGAAGGATAAAGGTGTTAATATCACAAGCGATTACAAGCATACAATTGACAATAACTCCATCAATCATGCATTGAACCGCCATTCTGATGAAAAAGAACGGCTACAAGGACAAATTCCTGTGACTGAGGAAGACTTGGAGAACGTGGGCGATGTGATAAACAATTATGATAGCATTGACACGGAGCGCAATAAGCGCGGTCAGGATGTCATTGTATATACAAAGCGTTATGATGACGGAACAACCTTCTATATAGAAGAAGTCCGTACAGGTCGAAAAGAATTGGCTATGCAGAGTATACGGAAAAGAGTAAACAGAAGACTCACCGACGCTAATAGCCAAGCTACGCAGATTTCGGATTTGTCTTCTGTTTCT
>CAVHOL010000130.1:0-4598 GCA_963637655.1 bacterium
CAAAGCCTTTTTTATGCAAATTTCTTAATCGTAAATTCTAAATCCGAAACTTGAGTAAACTCATCAATCAATCTTTCGAAAAAATAAAAAATGGAATCGCTGCTCTTACATCTCATTAGCCACATCAAGGCTTCAATACCAGCTCTCGCCATGGTTGACGAAGACTGCGGACAACTCGAAAACATCGACAACGCCGACATCGACCGCTACCCGCTCACCTTCCCCGCCGTACTCATCGACACACCCGAGGTGGAGTGGCAAAACGAGGCCAACCTCGCACAACTGGGCACCGCAAAGGTCAACGTCCGACTCCTCATCGACTGCTACGACGACACACACTACGCCTCCGGCACCGTCGAGGCCATTGCCGAGCGCGCAAAGCTCGTTGCCACTCTCCACAGCGCCATACAGGGCTTCCGGCCCGTCGGCGAGGGCGTCATGGTGCGCACCGCATCAAAATTCTATACTTACAACCATGGTATCAAAGTCTACGACTCCGTATACACCGTCGCCGTCTACGACATCATTCGTCAAACAACGTTAATTGACGGGCCTGTTGACGGACGCAAGCCGTCTCTGAAGGTGAGCTTCCGCCCCTTCGGCGGGGAGTGGTAGACACCCTGAATCCGGTAAACAGCGGGCGCGATATGGTCTTGCCGTCTACCGTCGCACCCTCGCTGATAGCCTTGCGCACCACCTGCAGTATGCGGCTCTCGCTCAAAAAAAACTCCTCTTCGCTCAGTTTCTTCACGGCATCGTCGAAACGGAGCCTTTTCACCTCCGTCCAATAATAATACCGCTCAAAAACTCGCTGGTCTCGAGCGGCCATCAGTACCTTGTCCCGGCCTTTACCCATGCGATGCAAAGATACTCCTTTTTTGGTATTTGACAAAAGCGGCCCGCACATCCCGTGCAGGCCGATACAAATAAAAACGATCAAAATGCATGTCAGTGTCGTTTTTGTGTTGTTCTTTTCATGGATTGGTCTTTTCCTTTCTCCCGGCACTACAGCCGGCAGAAACTCGGCTCTATTCTCGACCACACGCCCGTCTCCGGGTTGCGCTTCGAGAAGTAGTAGTTCGTCGCTGTCGCCTGCACCACGTTCGATTCCTTGAACAGGTCCATGATCTCACCGTACTCCGCGTCAAACTTGTCCTCCAGCTCGTACAGTTTCGAGATGCTCTTGTAGTCCAGGTCGCCCGTCTTGTTCCGCTCCAGCAGCGTCATCGCCATCTGGTACATCGGGTCTTCCATCCCGCGCTCGCTCTTCTCCATGTAGCGCTTCAGATAGTCCACAAGACGCTCCGCTGCCATGTCGGCACGCTCGTCGAAGCCTTTTACCTTGTTGAACTTCACCTCCAGCTTGAACACACCGTCCGTGATCGTGTAGCACTGCTGGCTGTCCGAACGCACTGCTCCGTACTCGCGCATCAACTTGGTGAAGGCGCCCGTCTCCTCGTCCAGCCATTGCTTGAACTCTACTACCGCTGCCTCCACCGCCTTCACACGGTTGCACACACTGTTGATGAAGTCGCCGCGCAGAGTCTCGTAGGTCTCGCGGCGCGACACACGGTCGGCCTGCACCTCCGTCTGCAACTGGGCCAGCAGCGCGGCCTTCTCTTCTTTACTCAAGACACTCAGGTCCATTCCTTGTTTTTTCTCTTCCATTGTTTCTTCTTTTTTGAGGTTCATGTATATAGTCATTTTTTCGTCCCTTTCTCCCGTTTCTCCCGCTTGCCGAGCATAGTCCGCAGTTTCGCATGCAGGTGCGTCAGGTCATCGTGCGTCAGCATACGGAACGGCTTCCCCGCTATCCGCTTCTGCTCGCAGAAGGCGTCCACCTTACCGTAGTCCTGCGTGTTGATGCCCCATAGCGTCATCAGGTGCAGTACACCGCTGCGGGCGCGCTTCAGGGCCTGACGGCGCTCCGCCATCCGCTCGTCCACACCGGCCACACGGTCCATCTCGTTGCACATCACGTCATACTCACTTCGCGACATCAGGTGCAGGTGCGTCGTGCGGCCGCAGGTGAACTGGTCCACCAGCGTCTCCTTGTCGGCTCCCGGAAGACGCCGCAGAAGAGCGTAAAATCGTGAATAGTCGTTGTCTTTCATACTGTTTCCTCCTTCATCTGTTTATTCACAGTACTCGTCGCGCTCGTGATACGACACCCACGTGCTGCGCGCCATCTCCACACTCTCCGGAAGATATGTCTGCAGCTCGTAGGCCGGAAGTACCGGCACGCCGTCTACCGCAAGGTACACTTCGCCGCCCCAGGCCATCACCGACACGCGGCGCTCGGCCTCCAGCGTCAGACGGTTGTGCAGGCGCATGCGCTTGCGCTCACTGTACAGATGGCGCCAGCGGCGCCATGACTCCTTGATTCTGTTCATCGTCTCTTTCATGTTCTTTTCGTTTTATGGGTTTACACTTGGTTCTTTACTCCTCGTCCGGGCCGTCCATGTAGGCCAACGCAATCATACGGTCGGCCTTCTCTTCCAGACGGCGGGCCACATCGCCCAATAGCATGTAGCGGTCATCCGGGCCGTATCCGGCAGTTGCAGTCATTGCGTACTTCACGATTTTCTCGATTGTCTCTTCCATAGGCTTATTTTTGTTGGTAGGTTACTTGTTCGCACTTGTGCCACTGGATCACGCGTGCCGACCACATTACGTCCTTGGTCTCCAGCACATACATACCCCTGTGCTTCTTGCTGCGGTGCACCACAAGGTCGCAGGCGTAGTTGCGCTCCATCCACTCTTCCAGCACACCCTGGGCGGCGTCGCCCCGAAGCAGTATGTATATCGTGTCGCCGTCCTTGTATTCTCTTGTATCCATATCTCATTCTCCTTTATTGTTGTTTGTCCAGTACTCCTCAGCGCGCTCGGCCCATATCGTGTAGTAGCCCACGTCGCCGATAAAACGCCCCTTCGAGATTGCACGGTACCCTTCCACCCATATCTTCAGCGCCGCGTCATACATCACGCTCACCGCCGTGCGGCCCTTCGGGCGTGTCCCGTCGGCTTGGCTGATGATCACCAGTAGCTTGTTCGGGTGGCGGCTCTTGAAGGCCAGGTAGGCCGTAAAGTCCATCTGCGTGTACTGGAAGGAGTCAATCACCACCGCATCGGGGCTTTTCCGCCGCTGCAGACGCCGGTCAAGGTCTTCCATGTTCTCACCGTCAAGCAGCACCATCCTCCGAGCCACGTCCTGCATCCCTACCCGCATAAAGGCGTTCTTCATCGTCAGACTCGATCCTTCTTCCAGACTGTCGTAGGCCACCTTGCCAAACCGGCATAGCTCCTTGCACAGTTGCAGCACAAAGCTCGTCTTGCCGCTGCCGCTCCTGCCCCATACAAACCACACGCCGTTCTTCTCGGGCTCGCCAAACGCGGCGCGCCACTCGTCGCTCAGCTTGTACGTCTGCTTCTTCATCGCGAGCAGCTCTGTCACACTTATCGCTCTTTTCATCTTCTCAATCGTTCTTTGAACACTGTTCAACTGTCGTTCAGGCACCCATGCGCTTCACTCTGTGCACGCCCTTCTTCACTCTCCGCAGGTCGAAGTCATACTGCTCCGCATCCTTCACCACCTCGGCTATCCCTTTCTTGTCGGTCAACCCGTTCGCTACGCATATCGCATACACGTCGTGCGCGCTCGTGTGCTCCAACTCGAAAAACTTCCTGCCTATACGCGAGTGTATCTCGTTATAGCCCTTCTTGTCATATCTTAGGCCCATCTGCATTCTGCGCTTGATATACGATGTAGAGAAGAACACCATGCCGCACTTGTCCTCAAGCCTGTTGTACAGGTCTATGAAGTAGTGGAACACCCGCTCGGTCAACTTGTCGGCCTCGTCAAACAGCAGCACGGGGCTGTCCGTCTGTATCAGCTGGCGGATGATCGCGTCCAGCATGTCCCGCAGCGTCATGCCGTCGGTGCGCAAGCCGATGCGCTTCGCCACCTCCCGTATAAAATCGCTACGCCGCATGTCCTCTGAGCACAGCACGTAGTAAGCGCCCTGGTACTCTCTTTCATACTGCCGTGCCGCGGTGGTCTTGCCGCAACCGGCTTCGCCCACTACCCACGTCACGTTCTTCCATTCCTGGGCGTCTGCCATGGCGTAGGCCATTTCTTTGGCCGCAGTGGTCTCCACAGTCTGCCAGTCGCCGGGCGCTGCCGTCCCCACCTGAGAGGCTATCTTCTTCCACATGTCGTCACTCACGCTCTCCCACTTGCCGGCCAATATCGTGCTCACCGTGCCGGCACTCGTGCCCGTAAGGCTCGCTGCGGCCTTGTTCTGGCTGGGATACTTCGATACGTACACCCGAAGGGCCTCACATATCGCTGCTTTCTGTTTCTCGTTCATATCTTTTGTTTTTTTATCGGTTTATGGTTCGTTTCCTCATATCACTCTCCCTCCCCAAGTTGGGGGAGGGGCTTCACAGTTTCGAGGCTATCTTCCGCTCTATGGCGGCCGCCTCGTCGCCATACCACAGCGTGTCTCTCCGTGTCGGCAGGGCGGTCCGGTGCTTCCGGCCGTAGCGCTGACGTGCGGCTTGCTCGCCATACACGGCATCATACCATAGCGGTTCCA
>CAVHOL010000131.1:0-4238 GCA_963637655.1 bacterium
GTGATTTGTAATCTCGGGGTCGTTGGTTCGAATCCGACAAGAGGCTCAAAACACAAGATTTGTTTATCCGACGAAAGGTTCCACAACAGTGGGACCTTTTTTTGTATACCTATGAAACGGGATGCTTCGGCGTACGAACCCGTCAAATGCCGAAAAACCGCTTTCCTGCCCATATTGCAGAAAAGCGGTTTTTTCGTATCAAGCCGTGCGGGGAAAGCCCCCGCACGATGATTGTCTGTCATTATTACATGGCGGCTGCTCCAGCCAACCAGTCGAAGATGCAGCTGCATACGCCGAAAGCAAGGATGCCGACAGTACAGATGGCAAGGGCCAGCTTGGTGTTGCAGTCACTCTTGAAGGTCGGAAGCGGTGTCTCGGTCTTGTTGATGTACATGGCCTTGACGATAAGCAGATAGTAGTACAAGCTGATGACGGTGTTGATCAAGGCGATGAACACGATACCGTAAGCCAGCGGTGTACCGGTCTTGGCGGCAGCAAGGAACACGAAGAACTTGCTGAACATACCTGCGAACGGGGGGATACCGGCCAGCGAGAACAGGGCGAGGGTCATCAGGAACGACAACTTGGGATTGGTCTGATAGAAACCGTCGTAACTGCTCATCTCTGTCGTGCCGCCGTTTCTCTGCTCTACGATGCTGATGATGGTGAAGACGCTCATATTGGCTACTACGTACACAAGCACATAGAAGGAGAGCGAAGCCACACCAAGAGCGCTGTCACCGCAAGCGGCCAGCATGATGTATCCGGCCTGGGAGATAGAACTGAAGGCCATGAAGCGCTTCAGGTCGCTCTGACGGATAGCGAAGAGGTTGGCTATGGTGATGCTCAGCACGATGACGATATACAGCAGGTACTGCCAGTATTCCACCATCGGAGCGAAGGCCTTCATCAGGATGGCCATCAGCGTGAAGGCGGCGGCACCCTTGGAGATGACGCTCAAGTAGCCGGTGACGGTAGTGGGCGCACCCTGGTAGGTGTCGGCGGTCCAGAAGTGGAAGGGCACAAGACTGATCTTGAAGCCGAGTCCGCTGAAGAAGAATACCAGACCGAGGATGTTCATGGCGAGTTTGTCCGAGCTGGTCAGCACGTTTGCCACGTCGTCGAAGTAGAGCGTACCGATACTGCCGTAGAGTATGGAGATGCCGTAGAGCATCACACCGCTCGAGAAGGTGGCGGTGAGGATGAACTTGGCTGCTCCTTCTGCAGAGTTGTTGCGCAGCTTGTCGAGAGCGACAAGGCAGGCCATCGGCACGGAAGCCATTTCGAGTCCGAGGAAGAACATCAGGAAGTGGCCGGCGCTCATCATCATGTTCATACCCAAAAGGGTAGAAACGATCAGAATGTAGAATTCACCCTCGCGGCGTGCCGTATCCTCACGGCTGATCCACTCACGGCTCTGTACCAGGACGATGAGCGTACCGAAAGCGAGAATGGCCTTCATGGCGTTGATTGCGGGCGATGTGACGTACATGCCGCCGAAGAGCGATACGGCCTCCTGCGGAACGAGGCTCACTGCCAACTGTACCAACATCAGCACTGAGACCAGCGGGTTGAACCATCTACGGGCCTGCTTGCCGTTGGAGGCAAAGTCTGCCACGAAGACGATGACGAGGATGGCCATCAACATGGCCTCCGGTATCATATTGAGAAATTGACTATAACCCATTTTTCTTTATTTATAAGGATGCTACAATGTTGATGGTGTCGAGTATGGGGCTCACTGCATCGGTGATGGCATTGCTTGCCCAGAAGGGGAAGGAGCCAAGGCCGGCAACACAGAAGATGAGGCAGCACACGGCGAAGCGCTCATCCCAAGTAGCATCGGTCAGCGTGAGGTAGTGAGGATCCTTGACTTTCTCGAAGAGAATGAAGCCCACGGTACGCAGGATGTACACAGCCGTCACGACAATGGAGGTGATGGCGATGATGGTACAGCAGCGGTGGAACATGTCGGCGTTCTCAAACGATCCGTTGAAGATAGTCATCTCTGCGATGAAGCCGGAGAAACCGGGAAGACCCAAGTTGGCCAGACCAGCGATGACATAACCTACGGAGAGGAAGGGCATGATCTTCATCAGACCGCCCAGCTTGCGGATGTCACGCGTATGGGTACGGCCGTAGATCATACCGATAAGGGCAAAGAAGAGGGCCGTCATCAGTCCGTGGGAAAGCATCTGGAGTATGGCACCGGTGCAAGACACCTTGGTCATCATCAGAAGAGCGAAGAGCACCAGTCCGCAATGCGATACCGACGAGTAGGCGTTGATAAACTTCAGGTCGGTCTGCACACAGGCAGAGAAGGCACCGTAGACCACAGAGATGGTCGTCAGGATGAGGAAGATCCATGCCAGGTCATGGGCTGCATTGGGCAGCAGGAACATGGCGATACGGAAACAGCCGTAGCCGCCCAGCTTCATCAGCACACCGGCGTGAAGCATGGATACCGACGTAGGCGCACATCCGTGACCGATAGGCGACCATGTATGGAAGGGGAACAAGGCGCCGAGCACACCGAAACCGATAAAGACAAACGGGAAGAGCACGTTCTGAACGGCAGGTGCGATATGGTTGTTGTGCGCAATCTCAAGGATGTTCATCGTGGTGGCTCCATTGAAGAAGTAGATACCTACCAGACCGAGGATGATCAGGGCAGAACCGCCCATGAGCATCAGTGTCAGTTTCATGGCAGCATACTCCTTGCGGCCCGAACCCCAGTAGCCGATCAGCAGGTACATGGGGATGAGCGCCACCTCATAGAACATGAACATGGCGAAAAGGTCGATGCAAATGAAGAAGCCGTAGACACCCGTAGAAAGCAGGGTGAACCACATGAAGAACTCCTTGGTCAGCGGCTTGAGCTTCCAAGAGGCAAACGTACCGGTAAACACGATGATGCTCGAGAGCAGCAGCATGACCACCGAGATGCCGTCGACACCGACGGCGTAGTTGATGTGCAGCGGGGCAAACCATACGGTGGATGCCGACAAAAGCATCTCCTCGTGGTTGCCTGCGGCACGCTCGCTGACAAAATAGAACGTGAGCCAGACGGACATGGCCAGAAGGCAAGATGCACCCGTCACCATCACGCCCCGCACCTGATTGACATTGCGTGCAGCCCAGAGGCCGAGCAACATCAGCACGGGAATTACAACGAATAGACTTAATATACTCATCTCTTCTTATTATATGCTAAGTAATACTAATGTTAATGCCACGGCACCGGTAAGGAACCAGACTGCATACTGGCGCACATCGCCGCTCTGCCAGGGACGGATGGTCTCGCCGGCCTCGTTGGTTCCCCAGGCGGTGAAGTCGATCAGGCCATTGATGATGTGCTCGTCGATCCACTGTACAGGACGCGAAACGAAGCGGAACAGGATCTTGTGGGTGACGAACATGTAGACCTCGTCCATGTAGAAACGCTTGTAGGCCCAACGGTGAAGACGGGGCAGCGCAGCCTGCAGCTTGTCGGCAATAGGCTGCTTCTCACCCTTGTAGATATAGGTGGCCAGTGCAATCGAGAGGATGGCAATCACCGTAGAGGTGGCGGCTACATTCGGGTTGAAATGTACGGTATAGGCGGTGCCGGCTGCGCTGACAAGCGAACCGAAGCTTGCCCATTCCCAACCGAGGAAACCTCCAAGTGTAGTGACGACACCTACACCAACGGTCACTATGCTGAGGAACACCAAGGGGAAGGTCATCGTGGCCGGAGCCTCATGGGGCGTATGCTCGGCATGCAGTTCCTTGTTCTCTGTACCCCAGAAGATACCGTAGTACAGACGGAACATATAGAAGGCGGTCATGGCAGCAACACCGGTCATCCACCATCCGCAGACGGAAGAATAATCGAAGCATGCGGTGATGATCTCATCCTTCGAGCTGAAGCCCGAGAAGAAAGGTATACCGGCAATGGCCAGACAGGAGATGAGGAAGGTAGCATGGGTGATGGGCATGTACTTGCGAAGTCCGCCCATGGTAGACATCTCGTTGCTGTGTACTGCGTGGATGATACATCCGGCGCAAAGGAAGAGGCAGGCCTTGAACATGGCGTGTGTGAACAGGTGGAACATGGAAGCCATGTAGCCCAACTGTGCATGATTGTCAAGCGCTGCACCGTGATGGCCCGGCAGACAAACGCCCAAAGCCACCATCATAAAGGCAATCTGCGAGATGGTAGAGAAGGCCAGCACACGCTTGATGTCGCTCTGGGCGCA
>CAVHOL010000132.1:0-4137 GCA_963637655.1 bacterium
TTTTGAGGTTTCGTTCTTTATTCGCTCGCTACTCCTCGACCGCGGCCTGCGCGGCCGCCAAGCGTGCTATAGGCACGCGGAAGGGAGAACAGCTGGCGTAGTTCATGCCAATCTTGGCGCAGAACTTCACTGAACTTGGTTCACCGCCATGTTCACCGCAGATTCCGCAACGCAGCTGCGGGCGAACTGAGCGGCCCTTCTCTACGGCCATCTCTATCAACTGGCCTACACCATTTTGGTCAAGAACCTGGAACGGGTCGACCTTCAGAATCTTCTTCTCCAGATATACGGGCAAGAAGCTGGCGATGTCGTCGCGAGAATAACCGAAGGTCATCTGTGTGAGGTCGTTGGTTCCGAATGAGAAATACTCTGCCTCGGTCGCGATCTTGTCGGCTGTAAGGGCTGCACGGGGTATTTCAATCATTGTGCCGATTTCGAATTCTATCTCGACACCATACTCTTCGAATACTTCCTTTGCGGTTTTCTGGATGACCTCTTTCTGCTGCTTCAGCTCGTAGAGGATACCGATGAGCGGCACCATGATCTCGGGCTTGGGATCCTTGCCTTCTTTCTTCAGTTCGCATGCGGCTGAGAGAATGGCACGGGTTTGCATGGCTGTAATCTCGGGGAATGTGATGCCCAGACGGCAACCGCGGTGACCGAGCATTGGGTTGTTCTCTGCCAAAGAGGCCACACGGCGCTGGATGGTAGCTACATCTACGCCCATCTCCTTGGCCATAGTCTCCTGACCGGCGATATCGTGGGGAACGAACTCGTGGAGTGGGGGATCGAGCAGGCGGATATTGACAGGACAACCGTCCATAGCCTCAAGGATACCCTTGAAGTCGGCTTTCTGATAGGGCAACAGCTTGGCAAGAGCCTTTTCGCGGCCTTCTACAGTATCGGAAAGAATCATCTCGCGCATGGCGATAATCTTCTTGTCTTCGAAGAACATATGTTCTGTACGTGTGAGGCCAATACCCTTGGCGCCAAAAGCGCGGGCCACTTGTGCATCGTGAGGAGTATCGGCGTTGGTGCGTACTTGAAGTTTGGTATACTTGTCGCAGAGGTCCATCAGTTCCTTGAAGTCACCGCTGAGCTCGGCTGCCTTTGTGGGAACCTCACCAGCGTAAACCTGACCGGTAGAACCGTTCAGAGAGATGTAATCGCCTTCCTTGTATACTACGCCGTCGATTTCTACGGTCTTTGTCTTGTAGTCTACGTTGATGGCGCCTGCACCTGAAACGCAACACTTGCCCATACCGCGGGCGACAACAGCTGCGTGGGAGGTCATACCGCCACGGGCTGTGAGGATACCTTCGGCAGAAGCCATACCAGCCAAGTCTTCAGGGCTAGTCTCGATGCGAACCATCACAACCTTGTGGCCGTCAGCATGCCAGGCCTGTGCATCGTCTGCATGGAACACAATCTGTCCGCAAGCAGCACCGGGAGAAGCGGGCAGACCCTGTGTGATAACCTTTGCAGAGAGCAATGCCTTCTTGTCGAATACGGGGTGGAGAAGTTCGTCGAGCTTCTGAGGCTCGCAACGCATAATGGCCGTCTTCTCGTCGATCATGCCTTCGTGGAGCAGGTCCATTGCAATCTTCACCATGGCTGTACCCGTGCGCTTGCCGTTGCGGGTCTGGAGGAACCAAAGCTTGCCTTCCTGTACGGTGAACTCCATATCCTGCATGTCGTGATAGTGGTGCTCCAGCTTGTCCTGCAGTTCGTCGAGCTGCTTGTAGATTTCGGGCATAGCTTCCTCCATAGAGGGGTATTTGGCCAGGCGCTCTTCCTCGCTGATGCCTGCACGCTCAGCCCAACGCTGTGAGCCAATCTTGGTGATCTGCTGCGGGGTACGGATACCTGCTACAACATCTTCGCCTTGTGCGTTTACGAGATATTCACCGTTGAAGAGGTTTTCGCCGTTGCCGGCATCGCGGCTGAAGCAAACGCCTGTTGCAGACGTGTCTCCCATATTGCCGAATACCATAGCCATAACGCTCACTGCGGTACCCCATTCGTCGGGTATGCCTTCCATCTTGCGGTAGAGAATGGCACGCTCGTTCATCCAGCTGCGGAATACGGCGCAGATGGCGCCCCAAAGTTGTTCTATCGGGTCGGTGGGGAAGTCCTTGCCTGTGCGCTCCTTGATGGCAGACTTGAAGAGGGTGACGAGTTTCTTGAGCTCTTCGACGGAAAGGTCTTTGTCGAGCTTCACGCCACGTTCTGCCTTTACGCTTTCGATAATCTCTTCGAACGGGTCGATGTCTTCTTTGTTGACCGGCTTCATCTCAAGCACCACGTCGCCATACATCTGGACGAAACGGCGGTATGAATCGTATACAAAATGAGGATTGCCTGTTTTGGCGACAAGTCCTTCGGCCACCTCGTCGTTAAGACCGAGGTTGAGGATGGTGTCCATCATGCCCGGCATAGAGGCACGTGCACCGGAACGGACGCTGACGAGAAGCGGATTCTTGACATCGCCAAACTTTGAGTTCATCAAAGCTTCTGTGTGGGCTACCGCTGCCATTACCTCTTCTTGTAGAATTTCCTTGATTTTTTCTTGTCCTACTTCGTAGTATTCATTACAGCAGCTTGTTGTAATGGTGAATCCTGGAGGAACAGGTACTCCGATAAGGTTCATCTCGGCAAGGTTGGCACCCTTGCCGCCAAGTTCTTCGCGCATTTTTGCGTTGCCTTCGGCCTTTCCGTTGCCGAAGGTGTAAACTCTTTTCTCGTTCATGTTGTTTAGTATACTGTTTTAGTTATTTCTCACGTTAAGGTCGGCACGACATGTTCCGTCATTCATGGAATGACCGAGTGTCCTTCATGTCGCATCCTATGCAAAGATACATTTTATTCTGTAAACGCACAAAATTTTATCCTGAAAAATGTAATGTCGGCTTTACATATTTGTTGTTATCGCAAACAATTCTCCTTATGCAAGAAACATCTGTAATGAGGCGGGAAACGAACCATGCGGATATTCAATAATCTGCATGGTATTTTGACAGGCCGTCCAGCGGTTTGCAGACGATTTTCCCTATAGTCAGTCCTTCTTCCATGGCGGCTTCCGTCAGGAGGTCGCGGTATATATAGGCTATGCTGCCGACTGTTCCGACCGGAAGGTCGGGGCGCCCGTAGCGTGCAACGTTGACGCGGAAGAAATCGCGGAAATTGCCGACAACCATGTCGCGCAGCTCCGGTATGGCTATGTGTTCGGCTACAAAATGCGACACTGACGCCAGAAAACGGTTGGGCGAGGCGCCCCGGTACACTTCGCCGATGACTTCGGTCTTGTCCATGCCTGTGGACCGGACAAATTCTTCGCGCAGGGTATCGGGAAGGCCTCCTTTGAACAGGGCACTGAGAAATTTGCGGCCTAGAACAGCGCCGCTGCCTTCATCGCCAAGAATGTATCCCAGCGGCGGTGTGTTCATCACAATGCGTTCCCCGTCGTAGAGGCATGAGTTTGACCCTGTTCCCAATATGCAGGCGATGCCCTCCTCGCGTTGGCACAGTGCACGGGCAGCCCCCAGCAGGTCGGTGGCTACCTCTATATGCGCATTTTCGCCGAACGTCTGGTGTAGCGCTTCGACTACGGTGTCCGAGAAAGGCTCGATACATCCGGCACCATAATAGTATATATATAATAATGTGGAATCCGAAGTGTGCAGCATGCCGTCGAGAGACTTGTAAAATAGTCCGTGTGCCAGCAGCTGTCCGGACAGTTGTCCGGCGACAACCTCGAGAACATGCGCCCTGTCTTGCACGGCAGGATTGATGCCGTGTGTCGTGATGTCGCAGACATCGCCGTCATCGGTCGCAATGCGCCAGTCGGTCTTGGTGCTTCCGCTGTCTACTATTATTTTCATAAAATATCTTTCTCAGCGGATGAACATGAAATAGGCTGCGGCCAATGCAGCCACCACGATTCCCAGGATCACGATACGTACGATACATCCTGTGATTTTTTTCATCACGAAAAGTCCTACGACGATGGCCACAAGGCAAAAGACGTAGTATCCGAAATTGTTGTCCATGAATCTGTACAAGTTGTTTCTGTTGTTTCTGTTTTTAGGCGTGTTCTAAAAAATCCACGCATTATCAAATTCTATTTTGACGGGTATG
>CAVHOL010000133.1:0-3992 GCA_963637655.1 bacterium
GTGGGCATCAACTTCTCCGAAGACAGAAGAAGTATGGAGAATTGGAAGATAGAGGAATAATAGTAATTTATGACGCTCGTGGCATGTCCCCCTTAGGGGACGTTTCTTCAAGCACAATTCCTAAATCCGAAACTTGAAAATCTGATTTTTTGGACTGCCGCCGCGGGGCGTCAGATCCAAAAAAGCAGTGCATTCTATATGCTTGTGCGATTTTTTCATTAACTTTGCACGATAGCGTTACCGATTTTTATCTACAATTACCATAGATTCACATGCAGATTTCAATTAAAAAGCAAGATGTCAAGAGCCAAGTCAAGGATCTCTTCTTCATCTTCCTGGGCATCTTGTCCTACTCAGTGGGCTATACCGCTTACTTTCTTCCCGAGAAAGTCGTCATGGGCGGTGTGTCGGGTATCTCGGCATTGCTCTACTATGCCTTCTCCTTTCCGCCGAGCATCACCATCTTTGTGCTCAACGTCACGATGCTGATGATTGCCGCCAAGGCACTGACACGGCAGTTTATCGTCCGCACCATCATCGGCGTGGCCATGATGTCGGCCATCATCGGTGTGCTGCAGCCCTTCTTTGCGGCCCATCCCATCATCACGCCCGGTGAAGACAAGTTCATGCATGTGCTGATTGCCGGTATGCTGGGCGGTGCCGGACTGGGTCTGGTGTTCTCCCACAACGGTTCCACCGGCGGCACCGACATTATCATCGCCCTGCTCAACAAGTATTTCCGCGTGAGCTTCGGGCGCGCAATGCAGTTTATCGATACCGCCATCATCTGCTCCTCGTACATCCTTTTCCATAGTGTGGAGACCATCGTCTACGGTATCGCCTTCACGCTGGTGGCCAGTTATGTATGCGACTATGTGGTCAACGGTACCCGCCAGACGGTACAGTTCCTTATCATCTCCAAGCATTACAAGGAGATTGCCGACACCATCAACCACAAGGTGCGCCGCGGAGTGACCCTCATCGAGGGCCGCGGCTGGTACTCGCAGCAGGAGGTCGACATGCTCATCGTGCTCACCCGCAAGTACGAGTCGCAGGAAGTGTTCCAGTATATCAATGAGATCGATCCCGGCGCCATGGTGTCGCAGACCTATTGCCACGGTGTGTTCGGAGAAGGATTTGACAAGATCAAGTAAGTGCGGGCCTTGCCGCCTTTCCAGACAATGTTCCCGCTTGTATAATCATTGGTGCGCACAGGCGCTGTGCGCACCGCAAGACAGTGTTATTTTATGAAAGAATCAGAGAAAGAGGCGATGGTGCTGCCTGAAAACGCATTCACAGAATTGAAGGAGGGGGAAGAGTACCGCCCGATACTCGACCCCTCGAAGACCTATCCCGAAGTCAATCTTTGGTCGGTGACGTGGGGCATCGTCATGGCCGTCGTGTTCTCGGCTGCCGCTGCCTATCTGGGCCTGAAGGTCGGACAGGTGTTCGAGGCCGCCATCCCCATCGCCATCATCGCCGTGGGCGTGTCGACGGCTACCAAGCGCAGCAAAGCCCTTGGCGAGAACGTCATCATACAGAGCATCGGTGCCTGCTCCGGCGCTGTCGTTGCCGGTGCCATCTTCACGCTGCCCGCCATCTACATCCTGCAGGCCAAGTACGGTGAGGCCATGACGGCCTCCTTCCTGCAGATTTTCCTTGCTTCGGCGCTCGGCGGCGTGCTGGGCATACTGTTCCTCATCCCTTTCCGCAAGTATTTCGTGAGCGACATGCACGGCAAGTATCCTTTCCCCGAAGCCACGGCCACCACACAGGTGCTCGTGTCGGGCGCAAAGGGCGGCGACCAGGCCAAACCGTTGCTTCTCGCAGGACTTGTCGGCGGACTGTATGACTTCATCGTGGCCAGTTTCGGGTGGTGGAACGAAAATTTCACCAGCCGTGTGGTAGGGTGGGGATGCGACCTTGCCGACAAGGCCAAGCTCGTGTTCAAGGTCAATACCGGTGCTGCCGTGCTCGGTCTCGGCTATATCGTGGGACTGAAGTACGCCCTCTATATCTGTTTCGGTTCGCTGGCCGTATGGTGGCTTATCGTTCCGGGCATGTCGATACTGTTCCATGACCAGGTGCTCAATGCCTGGGATCCCTCCATCACCGACACCGTAGGCGCCATGTCGCCCGAAGCCATCTTCAAGTCGTATGCCCGCAGCATCGGCATCGGCGGTATCGCTATGGCCGGCATCATCGGCATCATCAAGAGCTGGGGCATCATCAAGAGTGCCGTCGGCCTGGCAGCAAAGGAGCTCAAAGGCTCGAGCACGGTCAGCGCCGACGTGAAGCGTACCCAGCGCGACCTCTCGTTCAAGATCATCGCCGTCGGTTCGCTGGCCTGCATCCTGCTCACCTTCGTCTTCTTCTGGTTCGGCGTGATGGACGGCAATCTGCTCTTCGCCGTCATAGCCATCCTGCTCGTGGCCGTCATCGCTTTCCTCTTCACCACCGTTGCTGCCAATGCCATAGCCATCGTGGGCAGCAATCCCGTGTCGGGCATGACGCTGATGACCCTCATCTTCGCTTCCGTCGTGATGGTGGCCGTCGGACTCAAGGGGCCCGGCGGCATGCTTGCCGCTCTCATCATGGGCGGTGTGGTATGTACTGCCTTGTCAGTGGCCGGCTCGTTTATCACTGACCTCAAGATCGGTTATTGGCTCGGCTCGACCCCGAAGAAGCAGGAAGGCTGGAAATTTCTCGGTACGCTTGTCAGTGCGGCTACCGTGGGCGGCGTGATGATGCTGCTCAATGAGACCTACGGATTCGCATCCGGTGCCCTTGCAGCGCCCCAGGCCAACGCTATGGCCGCCGTCATCGATCCGCTGATGAACGGTGTCGGTGCTCCGTGGCTGCTCTATGGCATCGGCGCTGTGCTCGCCATCATCCTCACCTGTTGCAAGATACCGGCTCTGGCCTTTGCCCTGGGCATGTTCATACCGCTTGAGCTCAATGTGCCTCTCGTGGTCGGCGGCGCCATCAACTGGTACGTCACCTCGCGCTCAAAGGATGCACAGGTCAACCGCGACCGTGGCGAGAAGGGTACGCTCATCGCCAGCGGCTTCATTGCCGGCGGTGCACTGATGGGCGTGGTGAGCGCCCTGCTGAAGTTCGGCGGCATAGAAGTCTCCGTAGCCGACAGCTGGTGGGCCAATCCGTTGTCAGAGGTATGCTCCCTCATAGCCTATATCTGTCTGATCGCCTATTTCGTGCTGGCTACCCGCCCGTCAAAGAAGAGCTGACATGCAGACAAAAGGAAGAAACAAGTTTTCGGCCAAGGAAATCAAGGAGATCGGCCAGCTGCTGCGCCTGAAGAATGCGTCCAACCGTGCCAAGCAGAAGGAGATACGCCATGTGCTGCGTGTCGACTATGAATTCTTGATTTCCGACTTCAACGAGCCGGGCAAAGCCTTCGGCGAGCAGGAGCTCGACGACTGTCTCCGCCGGGGCGCCATACAGATACTCGACGATGCCACCATCGCCGCCATGCGCGAAAAGCGTGCCCGCGACAAGGCCCGCGATGCGGAAGCCCGTGAACGCGAGGCCGTAGCCAGCGGCGAGGCTACCGACTGGCAGGAAGCCCTGCGGGAGTGGAACCGCTGGTCGGCTGCCGAGGGGCAGGCTGCTGCCGGGGAGCCGATGGTGTCGAAGTAGTACCGCTGTCCATATTCTCCGGATGTACCGGACATAAGGGAAAAGTCCCTTGCCGTTTCCATTGTGTGGAGCGGCAAGGGATTTTTTTCTTGTGCGCATTTCGCTTTCGCAGTCGGGATGGTCCCCGGCGGGACGCACCTGCGGCTTTTCCGGTTTAGGCGGGTTCTAAAAATTACCTTTGATGGATTTTTGAATTTTAGCCGAGCAGATTTTTCTGCCTTTCTGAAGGAGCATAGCGGGCTATGCGACTGAAGGAGGACGAAAAAGATGCCGGATGAAATCAAAAAGACACAAAGAGCATACCCGTCAAAATGGAATTTAATAATGCGTGG
>CAVHOL010000134.1:0-3934 GCA_963637655.1 bacterium
GCCTAATCCGTTCCTCAATGCCTTCAGCGACCTGTTCAACAATATAAATAATGTACGCGAGGACATTGGGAAGAGTGGACGACGCATCCAGGCCATGAACAAACTGATGCTGCGCAAACTTTCCAAACTCTGACCGATTCCCATGCAGATAGTACTGACCATCATCATCCTTTCCGCGGCTGTGGCCTACGTTGCCTGGCGCATTTTTCGGGTGCTGTCCGGTGCAGATGACCCCTGCAAGGGCTGCAATGGATGCCCACTTTCAAGATAGAAGTGCAATTCTGATGGGTTGACATGGGGAGTCCCCACAGGGGGATGTACGTTCCTCGGAGCGTAGCGGAGAGGGGCGTACATCCCCCTGTGGAGCACCGCCGGAGATGACCGGCAATGCAAATAATAAAAAAGGGAGACCGCTGTCTCCCAAAGATTAATTAATTTTGCATTGATGTATCATCAATTAACCTCGGAGCAAAGGTACTACATTTCCTTGGAACGACAAAAGGGTAGTACACAAAAATCCATCGCTGAGGCGATAGGAGTGAGTGAAGCGACCGTCAGCCGTGAAATCCGGCGCAATGGCGGGCGCAATGGCAGTTATAATTTCCTGAAGGCACATGAAAAGGCCCTGGGCCGCCGCCACCGTGCGCCGGGCAACCGCGCCAAGTCCCCTGAACTCATCTGGCGCGTCAAGCAGCTCATCATGGACGAACAGTGGTCTCCCGCCCAGATATCCGGCTATCTGAAGAAGACGGGCGTGGACATCTCCCATGAGACCATCTACAAGCTCATACGGGCAGATGGGACGGGCAGGCTGGCCGGGAACTGCCGGCACAGGATGAAGTACCGCAAAAGCGCTCCGCACAGGCATGAGACAAAAGCCACCAACATCAAGAACCGCGTGAGCATACATGACCGGCCCAAGGAGGCCGACGGCAAGCGGTTCGGCGACTGGGAGATGGACCTCGTGGTAGACAGGAACCAGAATGCCATCCTGACCATGGTGGAGCGCAGCACCAACTTCCTGCTCATGGCCAAGCTCAGGCACGGCAAGCTGGCCATGCCCGTGGCAAAGACGGCATGGAGGCTGCTGCTGCCATACAAGGGAGAGATGCTCCATACCATAACCACCGACAACGGGCCGGAGTTCGCGGCACATGAATGGCTGACAAAGCAGCTGGGCGCACAGGTCTACTTCACCGATTCCTATGCGTCATGGCAGAAAGGGGCGGTCGAAAACACGAACAAACTCATCAGACAATATATACCAAAAGGACAGGACATCAGCATGATTACAGACAAGAGAATTGCGGCAATACAAGCGAAAATCAACAGAAGACCAAGGGAAAAATTGAAATTCAGCACACCGAAGGAGGAGTTTTTCAAACATTATTCGTAACTTTGCAGACAACTTGCACTTGCTGGTTGACGTGTACTGAATAAGTTGACACTTTTGAAGTTCAAAAAGTGTATCAGTATGCGAAAAAATCGTGGAATGACAGACGAGAAGAGATTGGCGTTGCTGCAGGAGTATCTGTCCTCCGGGTTGTTAAGAACGCCATTTGAGAAAGAAAAAGGCCTTTCAAAGGGTTGTATTTCAAACTGGCTTCGTATCTTTGCAGTCACAAACAAGCCTGTGACACCATCGCAGGCAGCTGTAACGGATATGACGAAGGACCCGGACAAGGTAGAATTGCTTCAGGAGATAGCCCGTCTGAAGCAGGAGTTGCACTCCAAGTCGATTGACTTGAAGCGCACGGAGATGGCCCGTGACGCCTACGAGCGCATGATTGTACTGGCCGAGGAACGCTACGGCATCCCCATCAGAAAAAAATCAGATGCCAAGTAATTACAGCCCTCGCGGTGGAGGTGAAGGTCTACAAGATCGCACCCCTCTGCGAATTGCTTGGCATATCCAGATGGGGCTACTACAAGCATGACGGGAAGGAGAGCGAGGAGGCCATCCTCATCACGAGCGTAGTGCTCTACTGCAACCACATCCGCGCCCCTGACAATCTGCCCAAGGCCGGATGCAGGGAGCTTCTGGAGCTTTGCAGGCAGTACTTCGGCGAGAAGTTCACGTTTGGACGCGACCGCTTCTACGACGTGCTACGCTCCAACGGGCTGATGCTCCGTCGTACACGGTACCGGCCCAGGACGACGGACTCAAACCATAACAACCGCATCTGGCCCGACCTGCTGAACACCACGCCGAAGCTGGTGGCACAATATGCGGGGCAGCTGGTGGTGGCCGACATCACCTATGTCTACTGTAGCGAGGGCTTCGGCTACCTGTCGCTGCTGACGGATGCCTACAGCCGCTACATCGTGGGCTGGCACTTCCATGAGACGCTGGAGACGGACGGCCCCGCGCAGGCCCTGACGATGGCCTTCGAGTGCTATACCCGTCTCGGTATCAGCCTCGCAGGGATGGTACACCACTCCGACCGGGGCGTGCAGTACACGTCGAAGGACTATGTGGACATGCTCCTGGCCGTCAAGGCGCAGATCAGCATGACGCAGACGGGCGACCCGCTCCACAATGCGATGGCCGAGCGGATAAACGGCACGCTGAAGAACTCCTGGCTCTTCAACAACGGCGGGCTGGACTTCATCGCCACGGGCGGCTCCATAGCCAACTCCATCCACATGTACAATACGGCCAGACCACACCAGGCCATCGGCATGAAGACACCGATGGAGGTGCTGACAGGCAGGGGCGACAATCCGCTGCTGAGATATGAGCTGCCACAGGCTGGGACGGAGAAAAGCGAATAAACGGTATAACATATATAACAATTTAACAATCAATGAAATGAAACAGAGATTCATTACGGGAATCAGGCTCAGGCTTGACTTCATGGAGAAGTTTGAAACGCTGGTCAGCGAAGCAAAAAGAAAAGGTGACGGGGAATGGGAAGACGGGCTGCATGCAAGGCTCAGCCGGGCTGGGTCTGACCTGAGAGACCTCGTCGGGCTGCTCCTGGGAGACAGGACGGAGGAAGAGGACAGACCGCCGTTCTGACAACAACATCAGGAACAAGCTTGCATATCCCAAAGAAAATGCCTACCTTTGCACCGCCAAGAAGGCGACGGTGAGCACCAGTCAACCGGACGGGTGACGGCCAATGCCCGCTGCACCTTCCAAAAGAACCGGTGGGGGCGTTAAGCCCCCAGCCGATTCTGCCAAGAAGGGCGGAACGTGCTCTGACACTGCCTGCAGATTGCCATGCGGCACAGGTGTCAACCACGTCAGAAATAGCAGGAACAGCCGACTGTCAACCATCTCAGGACAAAGATTTTGGTGTGACAACCATCTTAGGAATAAAGGCAAGTGTGTCTACCGAAGCAGGAATAAAGCCACAAACTGACAACCTGTGTTAGGAATAAAAACAAAGAGTGTAAACCAACTTAGTAATAACAAACAAAACCGTCAACCAAAATCAGTACAGGTCAATTCATCATTTTTCCCGGGAAAATTCATCAATTCCCCCGGGAGAATCGATCATTTTTCCCGGGAGAATCGATCGTTTTTCCTAAGGGGGATTTGGGGTGCCCAAAAAGGGGGCTAATTGATGCCGTCGAGTGAGAAGGTATTCATGCGACATAAAACGTCCCATATCGTCGCAATATTTGCGACAAAGATTATCAATTTTTGTCGCAATCGCAAATAAAAAGCAGAGAATATCACAGAATTTGGAATAGCATACCGGGAGAGGAGCTGAACTTTTCCACGCCGGAAGGAGGGTTCTTGGAAATTTATTCGTAACTTTGCACGTGTTGGTTGACGCTATAGGGATTATGCCATTCAAAAAAGAAATCAAGGAATACGAGGAGTTGAGACGGAAGTATCAAGCCTCTATCATCAACAAGATGGACAGAGAAGAGTACATCAAGTATAATGAGGTGCTCTTCTCCACCCATTCATGCGCCATCG
>CAVHOL010000135.1:0-3858 GCA_963637655.1 bacterium
TTCGTCCTTCTTCAGTCGCATAGCCCGCTATGCTCCTTCAGAAAGACAGAAAAATATGCTCGGCTAAAATTCAAAAATCCATCAAAGGTAATTTTTAGAACCCGCCATATGACAGTTCAGATTCAGGTTACGAAAGGCAGGCATCGCGGCCAGGCTTCCGTCTGCAAATTTAGGAAAAATATCGTTATGTGCCGACATCTTTGCCGGATATCTCAGTGGGGCGGCGTGCGGAAAGTTCCCGTTTTTCTCCTGTCGCAATAGCAATAATCGTGCATTGGAGTGTAAAAATGTTGCATGAAACATATTTGCACTCCGATGCACGATATTTTTCTGCCGTTTTGCCGGTCGCGGCCTACCTTTGCAGCGACCGAAAGAAAAGGCCGCGAAAGGGCGGCCGCCTGAAACCGAAACAAAACGGGACGGTTCTTTTAGACAGAACACGCCTACCCCTACCTACGAGAAAATATCTTAAACCACATTTCAAAAACGCTATGTATTTCAATCATTCCATCAAGTACTGTATGCTGACTGCAGCCTCGCTGCTGGCCGTCAGTGCATATGCGCAGACCAAGGACAAAGGCACGTCGAAAGAAGAGGGTGACCGCAACGTCATGCTCAACGCCTCGAGCGCCAACGGTCCGCGCGAGATACAGATTGGTCTGCCTTCGGCCGATGTCAATGTGCTGGAGAACGGTCTGCCTGTGACCTATGCCACCAATCCTCACACGGTGAACTCCACATGGCGGTCTGACGCCAGCCTCTCGCACGTGGGACTGCTGAAGATATCCGAGACGGCCATCACCACGGGCAACATAGGCTACGCCGTCAACTCCCGCACCCAGCTGGGCGAGGAAGGCTTCCACGGCACGCTCAACTACAAGACCAACCACTTCGGTCTGCAGGAGTTCTCGCTCAACCTCAACGGTTCGCTGGCCAAGGACCTCTTCTACAGTGCCAGTGCCTACCAGGACTTCGACCCCGGAACGTTCCGCCTGCAGTCCACGCCCCTGCAGGACCGCTCCCAGATCTACAAGGCCGCCCTCACCAAGCGCTACGCCGGCGGACGCGGAGAGCTCACGGCCATGTACAAGTATTCCAACACCCATCCCGTATACAACTACGCCACCCAGTCGGCACCCTTCATCTACGTGGGCGACGGCTCGGTGAAGGAGTACGGCAAGTTCAAGCTCGGCACCACATCGTATCTGCCTACCGACAACACGATGACCTACCGTGACATGCGCACGGGAGAGATAAAGCAGACCACGCTCTACGACGCCACCGAAAACCGGTCGAGCGAGGTGTCGCTGCTCCACCGCTACCGCTTCTCCGACAATCTGGAATGGCGCGTCAACGTGCGCTACGACCACTCCCGCGGCGCCTGCGTCTACCAGACTCCCATGCAGCTCATCGATCTCCGTGCCGCCGATGCCGGGGCATACGCCTACAAGTACACCGACGCCATGGGCCAGACACAGAACTATACCGGACAATACGTGCAGACGCGCATGTCGTGCCTCAATGCGGGCACCATCGACGAGCTGCTCCTCACTTCAGAAATAGAAAAACGCTTCAAATCTTCAACACTGCGGGTCGGACTCAACGAATGGTACTACAACATCGACTACGCTTCAAACACGACAATGTATGACCAGAGCGTGCCCGACGACGGGTCGTATGCTCTGCGTCTGTGGGATTCCGCCAAGCACAGCAGCGTGTTCTACGACTTCAACAAGAACGCGTCGGAGTACTACAAGGGACACGAGAACAAGCTCGCCCTCTACCTCACCCACGACTGGGACATCACGCCCAAGCTCAATGTCTACTACGGCGCACGCCTCGAGTGGCAGCGCCTCAAGGGCGAGAACGCCGCTGTCAGAAACGCTGACGGCGAGTATGTAGGACGCTTCGCCGACTACTACCTCGGCGCACGGGCTGCCGACGGTACGCTCATCGCACCGGCCAAGATGGCCTACGACTGGCTCAACTACGACTTCACCGCCGCCCTGACCTACAAGATGACCTCCTCCTTCGGTCTGACCGGCGACTTCACCTACATCGTGCAGCATCCCACCATCTCCACCTTCGCACCGGCCACGATGCCCAACACCGACAAGATCTCCGTGCCCCTCGGACGCGCCGGAGTGTACTACAACAACAGCTGGCTGAGCCTCACGTCGCTCTTCTCCTACATCTCGAAGACCAACAACAACTCCACGCTCAACCTGCAGCACGACGGCGAGATCAAGGCCGCGCCCCTCACCTACGACATCCAGACCTGGGGATGGACGACCGACGTAGTGGCACATCCGTTCAAGGGATTTGACTTCCACTTCCTCTTCACCTACCAGAAGCCGACCTACAAGAAGTACGAGACATCGGTCAAGTTCTCCAGCGGCTACGAAGGCAAGATCAACGCCACAGGAAACATCGTCGCCGAGGTGCCGCAGGTGCTCGTAGAGCTCGACCCGAGCTACATGATCCTGCCCTCGCTCAAGGTGTGGGCCTCCTTCCGCTACTTCTCCAAGACCTACGCCAACATCAACGAGGCCTACTACTTCAACGGACACTGGGAGACCTTCGGCGGACTCAACTGGCAGGCCACCAAGCGCCTCGCACTCGGATGCACCGTGGTCAACTTCCTCAACCAGACCGGAGCCAAGGGCAGCATCGCCGGTGCCGAACTGATCACCAAGGATGAGGCCAAGGGCATCAGCAACAAACTGATGACCGGATCCTACCTCCGCCCCTTCACCGTAGAATTCACCGCTACGCTGAAACTCTAAGTACAATACAAAGTGCGCTGTCCGGGGAGCTGCCTTCTCCGCCGCTCCCCCCCCGCGCGCCCTTCCCGCACCCCATACCCAAAACCAGTCTAAAAACACTACATCACATGAACCGCAAACCCATTGCACTTCTCGCTGCACTGGCCCTCACCGCCGCAGCGACCGCACAGACCATGCAGACCGCATGGCAAGGCGATACCGCCGTCATCACCGTCACCAATCCCACACGATACCTTATCCTCCCCGTAGAGGAAGCGCAGCCCGAGGCCCACGTGCTCCTCTCCACCGGCAAGAGCACCGACACCTGGATGGACGTGCGCCTGGCCTCTGCCAAGACCGACTATACCGTGCCCTTCGCCCTCACGCCGGGCAAGAAGGCCGTCGTCAAGATCACGGGCATCGCCGCCGATGCCGCCGCCTTCAGGGAGATGCGCCTCTCCGACACGTTTGATACCGCCAACACCGACTACTACCGCCCCGTATACCACCACACGCCGCTCTACGGATGGATGAACGACGCCAACGGCCTCGTGTACAAGGACGGCGAGTACCACCTCTACTTCCAGTACAACCCCTACGGATCGAAGTGGGGCAACATGCACTGGGGACACTCCGTGAGCCGCGACCTCGTGCACTGGCAGCACCTCGACCCGGCCATCGCCCGCGACCCGATGGGGCACATCTTCTCGGGCAGTTCGGTGGTCGACACCCGCAATACCGCCGGCTTCGGCAAGAACGCCATCGTCGCCTTCTACACCTCGCACAGCATGCACGACGGACGCCAAGTGCAGGTGCAGTGCATGGCCTACAGCCGCGACAACGGACGCACGTTCACCAAGTACAAGGGCAACCCCGTGGTCACTCCCTTCGACGGACTCGAGAACTTCCGCGACCCGAAGATCTTCTGGTACGAGCCTACCAAGTCGTGGTACATGATCGTGTCGGCCGACAAGAACATGCGCTTCTACCGCTCGAAAAACCTCAAGCAGTGGACCTACGTCAGCCAGTGGGGCGAGGGCTTCGGCGCACAGCCCAACCAGTTTGAGTGCCCCGACTTCTTCCCCCTGCCCGT
>CAVHOL010000136.1:0-3816 GCA_963637655.1 bacterium
AGAGCGGCAGATACCGCACCAGCAGCGGCCGCGGTCCGATGAACGACATGTCGCCGCGCAAGATGTTGATGAGCTGCGGCAGTTCGTCGATGGACGTGGAGCGCACGAAGCGGCCCACGGGTGTCAGCCGGTCGCCGTCAGGCAACAACTCTCCGTTGGCGTCGCGCTCATCGGTCATGGTCTTGAACTTCAACGCCTTAAAAATGCGCTCATTCTTTCCCGGCCTGTCCTGGGCGAAGAACACGCCCGCCCCCTTGTTGGCGAAGTGCAGCAGGATGATGACCGCCAGCATGAGCGGCGAGAGGACGATGAGCAGCAGCAGGGCGCCGAGGAAGTCGACCGCGCGCTTTATGTAGCGGGAGTAGATGTGCATGGGGGAATGGTGAAAATTTCTCTATGAGCGTGTATCAGAATCTCAGCGCCATGCTCAGGCCCGCCCCTTCGGGTGTGGCGAAGGGAGCGAATGCGGTGGAGACGCTGTGCTTCTTGACGGTCACCTTCTTGGCGCCTTTGCACAAGTAGGCATCGAAGAGGTTGTAGATGTACATGCCGGCGGCGACGCCCACGGCGAGGTAGCCCATCTGACGGTACGACTTGGCCTTCGATGTCCAGCCGTAGCCCGTGTACTGATGGTCGCGGTAGAAGAAATAGATGGCACCGCCGATGCTGGCGGCTTCGGTGGCCCAGATCACGACGGCCTTGTCGCGCTGTCCCTTGTTCCACTGTCCGAGACCGGGGATGAGCGACTGTGTGAGCGACTTGCTGCCGCAGGGCTCAGACACGGTGTACTCGTCGTAGATAGGCTCGGTGTTCATCTTCGACACGGCGAAGAGCTGATAGAGCGTGTAGTCCCAGTTCTGGCGCACGTCGCTGTCGAAGATCTCCTTCGTGTCGACCAGACGGTAGCGGAACCACTTGTCGCCGAAGGTCACGGTGTGGCTGAGCGTGTCGACGCAGGCATCGTCGGCGTTGAGCCCGTGGCGGGCGGCGAGCTTCTCGGTGAGCGCGCTCATGCGGTTCTCGTAGAGGAAGTTCTTGTCGGTGAAGAACGGTTCTACATAGACAAACTCATAGGTGTCGTTGCTGCGCTGGGCGTTGAGCTGTTCGACGGCTTTGTCGCTGGCCCACTGCGGCTTGTGCTGTGCGCAGCAGGGCAGGGCCATAAAGAACGTGAGGCACAGGGCGGCGAGGCCCAGTGCGCGGGTGATGATGGTGTTCATGATGGTATGGTGTTGTTTGTTTATTTTTGTGTGACAGAGTGTGTTTTGGGTGTGACAGAGTATGTAGCAACAAGCCCAGCCCCGTAGGGGCGACATAGTATAGCGTAGGGGCGCGCCCCTACGTTTTAAGGTTGTGTTTTGGCGGTGCCCCTGTAGGGGGCGCATAATTAAATGTTCGTATAATCGTGGTTCAATTTTTATACGACGGGAATGAATTATACGCCCCCTACAGGGGCAACGTTTGAGATGTTCGTTTGAGATAGGGCCGAGGCCCTATCCTATATTATGTCGCCCCTACGGGGCTGGACTGGGCGTTGCCATCTTCTTCGGGGCGTATGGTATCGGGGCAACGTTTGCCTCACCCCTCCCGGAACAACCGCTCCCACATCGGTATGACGTTCTCGGCGGTGTACCGCTGCGCGGTCTCCCGGGCGGCGAGGCCCATAGTGGGGAGTTGCTCTTCGTGGTCCATCATGCGGCAGAGGGCGGCGGCGAGGTCGCTGACACGCTCCACCTGCGACAGGCCGCGGTAGGGTACGAGCAGGCCGTCGCGTCCGTGGGTGATGATCTCCGACGGACCGCTCGGACAGTCATACGACACGCAGGGCAGGCCGCAGCGCATGGCCTCGATGAGCACAAGGCCGAAGCCCTCGTAGCGTGAGCTCATCACGTAGAAGGCGGCGGTGGCATAGGCGGCGGCCACATCGGTGGTGAAGGGGTGCAGGTGTACCACGGCCTCCAGACCGCCGTCGGCGATCTGCCGTTGCAGGGCACTGTGCCCTACTCCCTCACCGTAGATGTCGAGGCACCAGTCGGGATGGTGCTCCGCCACCGTCTTCCACGCCTCGACGAGCAGGTCAAACCCCTTTTGTTCGCAGAGCCGTCCGAGCGCCACCACGCGGCGGCTGCGGTAGTCGCAGGGGGCTACGGGCTGCAGACCGGTGAAGTTGGGGATGACCTCCACACGGCGGGCCGCCGTCCATTGGCGGGCATCGCTGAGTGTGAGGGTGACCACGGCCGAGGCACGGCGGGCGATGAGGCACGTCAGCCAACGGGCCAGGCGGGGCATGGTGCGTATGCCAGTGAGGCTGGCGATGTCGGCATGGCTCTCCACCAGCCGCTTGCCGCGGAACGTGCAGAACGAGAGCGGCACGTAGTTGGCGGCCGTCACCACCACGTCGGCATGCATCTCGCTCAGCAGGGCATCGGTCCTGCGCTTCACCCGCCACTGCCAGCGCAGCCAGCGGGCGACATAGGCCAGCGGTGCACGGGCAAACGGACGCGGCTGTGCACACACCTCGCCCATGCGCACCTGCCGCACGGCGGGCGACAGGTCAAAGGCGTTGGCCTCATCCTTGCGCTGCCACACGCAGATGGCGCACACGTCGTAGCGGCCGGTGGCCGCCAGCGCGTTCATCTTGTCCGTCTCTATACGCTCCTGCCCGCCTCTGTCGGCGAGCGAGGGAAGGATATAGACGATGGTCAGCCGGTTGTTGTCCACGGGGTTTTATACAAGTGTTATTAGACAGTGTGCAGCAGGCAAAGCCCCTACGGGGCTGGGCATGCCGATGGATTGTCGTTTCTACGGGATGGGGTGGCATTTCCGCCCCTGTAGGGGGCGCATATTATAGCGTAGGGGCGTGCCCCTACGTTAACATGGATTTGGTGTGGTTTGCCCCTGTAAGGGGCGCATAATTAAATTGAATATGGCTGAATTATACGCCCCCTACAGGGGCAACGCGTGGTTGTGACGTTGAAGGTAGGGGCACGCCCCTACCCTATATTATGTCGCCCCTACGGGGCTGGGCATGCCGATGGATTGTCGTTTCTACGGGATGGGGTGGCATTTCCGCCCCTGTAGGGGGCGCATATTATAGCGTAGGGGCGTGCCCCTACGTTAACATGGATTTGGTGTGGTTTGCCCCTGTAAGGGGCGCATAATTAAATTGAATATGGCTGAATTATACGCCCCCTACAGGGGCAACGCGTGGTTGTGACGTTGAAGGTAGGGGCACGCCCCTACCCTATATTATGTCGCCCCTACGGGGCTGGGCATGCCGATGGATTGTCGTTTCTACGGGATGGGGTGGCATTTCCGCCCCTGTAGGGGGCGCATATTATAGCGTAGGGGCGTGCCCCTACGTTAACATGGATTTGGTGTGGTTTGCCCCTGTAAGGGGCGCATAATTAAATTGAATATGGCTGAATTATACGCCCCCTACAGGGGCAACGCGTGGTTGTGACGTTGAAAGGTAGGGGCACGCCCCTACCCTATATTATGTCGCCCCTACGGGGCTGTGCATGCCGATGGATTGTCGTTTCTACGGGGCCGGACGGCAGCGTTTTTAGTAGGTGCGGTGTCTCACCGCACGCCAAGGAACCGATGCCTATCATTTCCGTCCGACAATCCGTCCATATTCGCACGCATACCCCCCGACCGTCTTGTCGATGTCGTACTCGGCAGCACGGCGCTGGCAGGCGGCCACAACGTTATCGTATAGCATTTTGTCGGTGGCGAGGCGGCGTATAGCGTCGGCGAAAGCCTCGGGCGTGTTGGGCACGAGAAGGCCGGCGCCCTGCAACGTATCGCGCACGC
>CAVHOL010000137.1:0-3788 GCA_963637655.1 bacterium
ACAAGATCACCGTCAACCAGGCACGCGGCGGAGGATTTGCCGTGAGCCTCATCGCGAAGTAGAAAGACGGTGGATTCCCCAATAAGGAATATCGCAAACGTCGAGTCCCCAATAAGGAATCTCGCAACCAACGAGTCCCGTAGGGACGACATAATATAGGATAGGGCCTCGGCCCTATCTCAAATGGGTATCTCAAACATTGCCCCTGTAGGGGGCGCATAATTCAATCCCGTCAATCGGTATAATTATGCGCCCCCTACAGGGGCAAATTGTTGGCGTATACGAAAAACGTAGGGCCGAGGCCCTACGCTATATTATGTCGTCCCTACGGGACTCGTCGGTTGCGAACATTCCAATTGGGGCCGTCGTTTGCAATTCCCTACGGACTCGACGGTTGCGAAATTCCCCTTCGGGGAACATGTCTTCTCACTTGACCACTTTCTTCCCGTTGACCACATACATGCCCTTGGGCAATCCGCTGAGGGCCTCGCCGGTGGAAACGTGGGTGGCGTAGGAGCGGAGGGTGCGGCCGTCGGGAGCGACGACGCGGGTCGGTGCAGCGGCAAAGGTATCGGTATTGGAGGTGATGTCGGCGATGCCGGTGGCATACTCTGAGGTGACATTGTCTACCTGGTACTTGCCGCTGGTCATCGACGAGGAAATCTCAAGGAAGCTGGTCTCGCTGATGCCCACCACGTCGACGGTCTGGGGAGATCCCGAGGCGGTGCTGAAGACGAAGTTGACGGCATCGTCTGACGTCTTCATGCGGTAGCCGGCGTAGTGCCAGGTCTTGCCGCCGAGGGTGACGGTGGAGGTGTTGCGGTCGCCGGGCCAGGTCTTGTTGGTGCAGAGGTTGTTGCCGGCGGCGTCCCATGCCCAGAAGTTGAGCGTGCTCCATCCGGTCTTGTCGGCATTGACATAGACGGTGATGTCGTGGGGCGTGAAGGCTTTCACCTCATAGGTGCGGGTGATCTCGCCGCTCACCTTGCCGTCCTTGAGCAGGGCGACGCGCAGCGTGGTCTTGCCCTCGCCTACGGTGATGGATGTGCCGTCGGCCACCTGCTTGCTCGCAGCGGTGGGTGCGGTGCCGTCGGTGGTGTAGACGAGGCGTGCGCCGCTGGTGGCGGAGATGGCGCGGAGGGTGACGGTCTGGCTGTTCTCATAGTTGCCCGAGGGCAGGTCGGTCCAGGCCGACTCTGCGCTGCGCGAGATGTAGTAGGCGAAGTGCTCGCCCGTGGCGACGGCGAAATAGTCGGAAGCGGTAGCGGTGGAGGGCCATGACGTGTCGCCCATGAGTACGACGACGCTGGCACCGTCGGCACCGTTGACGCGTATGGCGAACTGTGAGGTCTTCTTGGCGAGGTTGCTGAAGGTGCTCTCGTTGTGTATGCCGGCAAGCTGGCGGGCATAGATCATCTGCTTGATGGTCTGCTTGTAGCTCTTCCAGTGGGGCAGGAAGATGCAGGGTGTGCCGGGATAGGCGAGGATGAAGGCGTTGGCGGCGAGAATGTTCGACTTGGTCTCGCTGTCGTTGCCGCGGTTGTAGGTGTCGTGGTTGTCGACGAAGGTGACGGAGTAGCGGCGCAGGTACAGGTTGTTGGCCAGGGCACTGTTGCCGAGCAGCGACCAGTTGGTGCCGGCGTTGCAGCAGTCGCGGAGGTTGTACTTCAGTGCGAAGTCGAAGGCGGCCGACTGCACGGCGTCATTGACCTTGGTGCCGTTGACCCAGGCGGCGAGGTTGTCGGCATTGCCGTCCCAGTACTCGCCCACGGAGTAGGTGGGCTGGGCGGCGGTATTGTAGATGCCGGTGTACTTGGGGGCGTAGCCCTTGACCATGTCGTAGCGGAAACCGGCGTAGCCGAGATCGTTGAGCAGGAAGTCGAGGTAGGCCTTGACCATCGTCTGCACGTTGGCGCTGGAGTGGTCGAGGTCGCGTGCGCCGTCGAAGTCCTCGCCGCTGTCGGCAGCTCCGGTAGGCTTCACTTCGGCCTGGGCAGCGGTCTTGCCGCTGTCGTCATTGCTGCAGATGTCGGAGGGCAGCATCTGGTAGGTCACGCCCTTGTATGTCTCTATGGGGAAGGACATCCACTTGCCGTCGAGCGAGGCGCGGTGGTTGATGACCACGTCGGCGATGGTGCCGATGCCCTTCGTGCGGAAGGTCTTGATCATGGAGCGCAGCTGCTGCTCGTTGCCGAAACTGCTCGTGTAGTCATCAAACCAGTACAGGTCGTCGTAGCCCATGGAGGGGTTGGCTGCGCTCTTGCCACTCTGCGGTACCCAGACGAGTTGGAAGAATTCTGACAGTTCGTCGGCCTGCGACTCGAGGTTGGTCCACTGGGTGTCGTTGAAACTGTCCCAGTAAAATCCCTGGAGCATGACGCCCTGGTACTTGGAGGGCCATCCCTGCGCGGCGGCACAGACGGCGACGAGAAGTGAAAGGAAGAAGGTGTAGTAGCGTTTTCTCATTGTTATGCGTGTATTGTTGTTTTTTCTTGGATAGTGGTGTCTTTTACAAGACCGGTTGTCAGGTATTTGGCGAAGTTACAAACATTCGGCCCTCCACGGGACGCACGGGCGCGCAAATATAGAGGGACGGACGTGCAAACGTTTGCATGAAGCCGGTATGACGCTCGCGGTCTGTCGCCGAAGGAGGCAAAATGTATATACCGCACATCGCGGCTGTCGTGTGTTGCTGCCGCCAGCTTTTTATGCACAAGCCCTGCAAGGGCGCAACATAACAGCCCAGGGTGAGCAGTGCGGCGGCAGCCGCGATGCTCACCCTGGGTAATAGGTATAACCAAGGCTGGGCCGAAAGTTCAGCACAACTATTAATACACTATTCCGCACATGTTTTTAGCGCATTGTGGTGAACTTTCAGTCCACCCTTTTCCCAATACACCAACCCTACATTTTTTTAACCCAATACCAAGGAAAAACGCAGGCCAAGGGCATCTGCAATTCTCAAAAAAGTGGAGAGTTGCATGTCTGTCTGTCCTTTTTCAAGTGAGGAAATATACTCACGCTTTTTGCCGATTCTTTCAGCCAACACCTTTTGGGTGATGTTTTGGCGTTTGCGCTCGTCTTTCAGAAGTTCAGCATAATACCATGCTTTGGCCTTAGCCTCAAACTCTTTGCGCTCGGGGCTATTTTCCTCGCCATGTCTTTCTTTCAAGTGGTCATCAAATGTTTTGAGACCTGCAAGTTTATTTGTGTCAATATTCAGCATATTCAATCTTCTAAATAACGTTTAACAATGTTCTCGGCTTTCTTTATTTCTGCCTTATACTGTTTTGTGCCCTTCTTCAGAAATGAGTTTAAGAGAAGTACGTTCGTGCTTTGGATGAAACTTTCGTGGTCTACTGCAAGTAGAATAGTCCTGTATTCGTTGGAGCTAATGGAAACACGAAGTTCGTAGAAGTCTGTGTTTTCCAAAGAGCTGACAAATTTCTTGCTTACCAGATATTGAGTCCTAACGATATGTAACGCATAGTCATATTTCTCGCGTACCCTCTCATCCATATTGGCATAATATTCTTCAAACTCATCAGAGAAGATGACATTTCTAATTCGTTCATCTTTCATGTCGCAAAGATAAGTAATTTATTACACCTCACAAAACAAAAGTAATATATTTATTACATAATACCATTGTCTGCTTTAATGCAAAACGGCATAAGTAAGCCCCTACAACGCGATGAGGCGGGGAACCACGATGGTTCTCCGCCTCATTGCGTTTATGTCTTTACGCCTGCCTTACTTCGCCGTGGGCGTGAAGCGCAGGGTGTAGG
>CAVHOL010000138.1:0-3537 GCA_963637655.1 bacterium
TTTTCCGTATGGTTTCCATGCGTCAATTCCGAAGAGGAAAAATTGTGGTGGTTCGTGTACGCCTAGCCCCGTAGGGGCGACATCTTGCCAAGCAAGCGACAAAGTTCTCGTACAGGCTCCATACAAAATGCCCCTGTAGGGGGCGCATAATTCATCCGCATCCAATTTAATTATGCGCCCCCTACAGGGGCATTTTATGTGCAACCGTGGAAGACGTAGGGGCAAGCCCCTACGCTATACTATGCCGCCCCTACGGGGCTTGTCGGTTGCGACGTTTTTATTACCGGACACCAATAAAAAGACATGGCGCGGGGACTCTGTCCCTTGCGCCATGCCTTTTTTCTGTATGGTATGTACCGCCGTTCGGGCGGTATGCCCCTTCAGTGCCTTGTGTGTATTTCAGTCGGGGCTTTGTGCCTTGTGCGAATTTCAGTGCCTTGTGTGTATTTCAGTCGGGGCTTTGTGCCTTGTGCGAATTTCAGTGCCTTGTGTGTATTTTCAGTCTTTACTTCACCGTCGCACTGACCTTCTTTTCTCCTGCGGCAGTGGTGCCGTCGGTGCCGAAGAGGGGTGAGTACTTGCCGGCGGGGAGGTCGCTCAGTACGTATTCGGAGCATTCGCGTCCGGCTTCGATCTTGTCGGTGGAGGCGGTGTTGATGGCCGTGTCGATGAGGTTGGACAGGAGGCCCGAGAGGCCCTTCTTGCCGTTGTCGACGCTGAGGTCGAGCTTGATGTCGCCCTCGCGGGTGTAGAGCGTCTTGCCGGTCTTGGTGGAGCGGAGAATGTACTCTACGTTGGCGCGGATGGTGCCGAGGAGGTTGTTGCGCTTCCAGCTCTTGATGATGGTGAACATCACGGCGTCGGCTCCGATGGCGTCGTTGAAGGCCTGGAGACTGCCCTCGAGGAAGAGTTCGGCGTCGTAGGCGCTTTCCTGCTGGAAGACCTCCATGGTGAGGTAGGGCGAGAACACGTAGTAGCCCTTTTCGCAGAGCGGACGGTAGAGCGTGGTGTAGAAGTAGTCCTTGGCCTCGGCGTGGGTGGTGCGGTTGATGGGGGGCATGATGGCGATGGTGACGGGTTTCTCTTCGTACATGCCGGGATACTGCTGGGCTTTGGTGACGGCCGGCTCGCTCTTGGCGGCGGCGGTGACGGCGGCTGCTGCGATGAGCAGCACGGTTATGAGGGTTCTAAGCGTTTTCATCATTTGAGCTGTTTGAGGATTCTTGAAATGTAGACTTCCGATTCGGGGTAGAGGGCGATCTCCTTGTTGAGGTATTCGATGCCCTTGTCGCGGTCGCCGCCCTGGTAGAGCAGGTAGCCGTACTCGGCGTAGAGGCCCGGGGGCACTGTGCCGCGCGATGCGGTCTGGTTGGCGATGAGGCGGCTGTACTCCTCGAGGAGCTTGGTGCGCTGCTGGTCGGTGTTCTTTTTCTTGTACTGGTAGGTGACGTCCTCGTACTTGCCCCAGGAGTAGAGGGGCTTGGGTGTCTCTGCCGTGGTGCCGCAGGAGGCGAGTGCCATGAGGGCTGCGGCGGCGATGATGATGTGCTTGAATGGCTTTGTGTGCTTCATTTTTCCGTGTTTTTTTGTGTGGTGCAGGCGGGTTTTTCTTTGTTGTTGTCAGCTGTAGGGGTGTGGCGTCCGCTTAGGGGAGCGTGATCTGCTTGGTCTCCTGGGTGGAGAGGAAGAGCTTCTTCTGGTAGAGCGTCTTCCCGCCCGAGGTGACGGTGAGCGTGCGTGCTCCTGTGGCGACGGCGTACTGAGTGCCGAAGCGTGCGGCCTTCTTCTGCTTGACGACCTTGGCGGTGAAGGGTGCGGTGCCGTCGATGGTCACTGTGACGTCTTTTCCGGCGTACTGTCCGCCGCTGACGAAGAGCAGGAATGCGGTGTCTTCTTTGCCGCTCTGCTGGGCGACGGGGGCGTTGACGCGGCAGGAGGCCAGCGTCAGTATGAGGGCCATGAGGGCCAGTAGGGTCTTTTTCATTTTATTGCTTCGATTATATAGTTGGACATATTCTGGTCGTTGATGTTCTCTGTGCTGCTGAGCTGCACGTAGGCGTATTCGGTCTCGGGGGTGTCGCCGCCGGTGGAGATGACGGTGGCCTGGCCTACCGACTTGCCGGGCAGTGTGACGATGACGCCGGTCTGCGGGTTTTTCACCTTCTTGCCCTGTGTCATGACGGTGAAGGTCATGCCCGGCTTGACGCCCTGGCTCTGGCCTCCGGCGATGAGCACGCCGTCGTTGTCGGCCGAGAGGAAGTAGGTCTTCCAGGGGCTGTCGGTGCACTTGTTGATGATGTTCTCCACGAGCTGTCCGATGGCTTCGGAGATGGCCTTGTCGCCGAGGGTGGCGTCGTAGCTGGCCTGTCCGCCTACGCCGAGGGTGGTCTTGGTGGTGAGCTCGGCCGAACCTTTGGCCTCGTCGGAGTAGACGATGAGTCCGGTGGAGACGTCTACCAGTCGCACGGCTACGGCTGCCTCTACGGTCTGTGTCTTCTGTGAGGAGAAGACGCCGTTCTTGCCGGTGTTCTTGCGTCCGAACTCGGTGATCGAGCCGAGTATCATGTAGTCGGCGCCGATGACGGAGGCCGGCTTCTGTCCGTTCTGGCACTCGGCGAGCACGGTGCTGAGGTCGTTGCGCTCAAGGAGGAGGAACTTGCCCGAGGCGGCGAGCTTGGACGAGAGGATGTCGAGGGCCTGCTTGCCCATCGGGTCGTTCTCCTTGTCGTAGAAGAGACCCTTGCCGTACTGTGTCTCGTTGGTGAAGCGGCCGATGGCCACCTTGCGGCGGAGTGTCATGCCGTCGTCGGGGGTCTGTGTCACGGCGGGTGACTCGACTACCTGTGTCTTGCGCTGGGCCATGGCGGGGGCGGTCATCATGGAGGCCAGAAGGAGGAGGCCTGCTGCCTTGAGGATGTTGTTGATTGCTGTCGTCTTCATATTCGTATTCGTTTTTTAGATGGGGTTGTTGTGAAATGTAAAATTATTGCTTCATGTTGTCACCGGGCGGTTGCCATCGGATGACGGGTGCAAAGTTAGGGTGAGGTGGCGGATACTCCAAATTTTTTCGTAACATTTTTTCATAAAACACGAAAATAAAACCCCGAAAACCCAAGGAATTCCGCGAGTTTTCGGGGTTTTTCGGCCAATTTTTATTAATATTAAGTTAATATGTATTTCATTTATGCGTCCATAGGGCAAGTGTGCGCACACACCCAGCCCTACCCAACAAGGCTTGCACAAAGGAGTGTTGCATTTCCCAGCCCTGCAGGGGCGTAACGTTCGCAGCCCAGGGTAAGCGGAGCGGCGGCAGCCGCGAAGCGTCACCCTGGGTTTCATGCGGCGGAAGGGCGGGTGGCCTGTAAGGTCACCACAGCGCCCATCGGGGAGATATGGTGCAGCGTTGTCGTTTGGGAAATGGCGTTTGCAAATGACGCAGGCTGTGCTGACCTTACAGGCCAGCCTTGTATGGCACAATTTTCACCCAGGGTGGCGTCCGTCGCTTCGCGCCGTCCTTACCCTGGGCTGGGACCGTTA
>CAVHOL010000139.1:0-3465 GCA_963637655.1 bacterium
GCTTCTTCTGCTTGGCGAGGTAGATGGCGATGGTGAAGAAGGTGAAGATGGAGAAGGTCTGGTTGAACCAGGCGAAGTAGCGCCACAGAATGTCGAACTTGACGAACAGCAGTACGACGCTGACGGCAAATACGGGCAGGCAGAGCAGGAAGCGCTTGACGACCTTGTTCTGCTTGATCTTGAACATGTCGGCCAGTATGAGGCGTGCGCAGCGCAGGGCGGTATCGCCGGTGGTGATGGGGGCGATGACGACGCCGAGGATGGCGAGGATGGCGCCGAACGAGCCGAGCCAGCTGTGGCAGATCTTGTTGACGAAGATGGCAGGATTGATGGCGCCGCTTTCGTCGAGCATGGCATTGTATATCTTTTCGTAGGGTGTGCTGCCGGCCACGTCGAGCTCGGCGGCAAACTGCAGGGCGGCGGCCGACCATATCAGGGCGATGATGCCCTCGGTGATCATGGCGCCGTAGAATACGCGGCGGGCCTGGCCCTCGTTTTTGATGCAGCGGGCCATCATGGGGCTTTGGGTGGCGTGGAATCCGCTGACCGCTCCGCAGGCGATGGTGATGCACAGGCAGGGGAAGACGGGGAGTCCGCCGCCGGGGTAGTGGTTTTCGAAGGCATCGGTGATCTCGGGTATCGGAGTGCCGCTGTGGGTGATAACGCCGATGAAGATGCAGACGGCCATGAAGATGAGTATCACGCCGAATAACGGGTAGATCTTGCCGATAATCTTGTTGATGGGCAGCGTGGCGGCAAGCAGGTAGTAGACGAAGATCACGACAACCCAGAAGATGTAGGTGTCGTCGGCTACGAGTCCGTTGGTCATGTTGGCCAGCAGTCCGGCAGGCGTCTTGACAAACACGGCCACCACGAGTATCATCAGAAAGAGGGCGAGGTAGCGCTGGGTGCCGCGTGCCACGCTGCCCATCTCGTCGCCGACAATCTCGGGCAGGGAGGCGCCGTTGCGCTTCAGCGAGATCATGGCCGACATGTAGTCGTGGGCCGCGCCGCCGAAGATGCAGCCCAGTACGATCCAGAAGTATGCGGACGGACCGAACAGGATGCCTTGTATCGTACCGAAGATGGGTCCGGTTCCGGCGATGTTGAGAAACTGTATGAGAAACACCTTCCAGGTGGGCATGGGCGTGTAGTCGACGCCGTCTTGCATGGCGTAGCAAGGGGTAGTCTTGTTGACGTCGGGCTGCATGATACGCTCTACCACTTTGCCATAGAAAATGTATCCGAGAACAAGACAAATAACACTGACAATGAATGTGTACATAATGACTTTGTAATAAATTTTCGCAAAAGTACGCTTTTTTCGTCGGATTTACAAAGAAATCATGCGTGTACTTGCAAATCGTGGAATATTTAGGGCACGATTCTACTGTCGTTCAGCCGGGCGCCGGTATCTGCGTCATTTTGCCGGCGCGCCGTATTGTTTTCCGAGCCACGCCATCAGTATGCAGACGGCATAGTCCTGCTCTGCTGCGGTCAGCTGGCGGCCGGCAGGAATGTGGTGCCATTTCGAGAAGCAGCCGCGGCAGCAGCAGCCTGTGGCGTGCTGGGCAAGGAATACGGGGTGTCCCCGCATGGGGGTCTGCTTGCCGTCGTTGGGTATCACGGCCGGAGCCAGGCGCTTGGCCACAAAGTCCCTCGCGTGCTGCCGGATGGTGTCCATGCCCTTGGCCGCAATGTAGTCCCGGTCTTTACGGGTGAGGTGGAATCGGCTGCGGAAGGCAGACTGGGCAAGTCTGTCGAACAGGCCGGTCAGGTCGTATTTTTTCTCAGCGGCTTCTGGGGAAGCCTGCAGTTCCTCTTCGGGGAACAATGATTGTTCTGTGTATCTCGGTCTGTCCATTTTTTTTGTTTCAAGGGTGGTTTTGTTTCAAGGAGGACTGTGATCTACGGGGCGTTTTATGGTTCCGCCGTCAGCACTTTCTCGAGAAGCACCAGCTGGATGCCCTCTATTCCATTGAACTCGCACGGTACGGTGCCGGCCTCCCTGTAGCCGAGTTTCCGATAGAGTGTGCGGGCGGCAGTGTTTTTCGCTTGCGTGTCCATGCGGAGTGTCTTGCATCCGTGCGCTTTGGCCATCTGTTCATAGAAATCGACAAACGCTGTTCCGATGCCTTTTCCGGCCTCTTGTGGACTGACTGTCAAGGTGTGGAGTACCAGCACCTCGTCGCCGTCGGCCCTTACGCTCCATCTGCCGTCGGCATACGCCGGTACTTGGATGTGGTTGATGATCGCCGATGCCGAGACCGTGTGCGTGCCGTTGTCTTCATAGACGAAAAGGTCGCCGCGCAAAACGGCTTGCCGTGCGGTGTCTTCCGTGGGATAGACGCCACGTTGCCAGCCGATGGACGCCAGTCCCAGTTCTTCTTGTTCCAGCACATGGTCGTAGATGGATGCGGCTGGTGCGATGTCATTTTCTGTTGCAAGTCTGATCATGTGTTCTGTTCTCTTGTCTATCTGTAACGTAGCATTTACTATTGCTTGTTTCTTAGCTCCTCTATCAAGTCATTCACAATATACGTATCGCTCATCAGATGCAAGCCAAGCTCTTTATCATGTAGCATACGGCAGACATCAGAATCGTAGAATATCTGCAAAGCTCTGTCTGTTGATATATGCAGCGTATCAGCTAACTGTGCTATGATACGAGCTATTTTATTCCATAATAAGAAGTCCAACATAGTTTTATACCCTTTCGTATGATTTGAATTGCAAACATTTATCTGCTATCTCTTGGCTTAGTATGCAAATCTGATAGTTGGGCTTGTGATAAACCAACTGTCGAAGAGTGTGTTCCACATCTGCATAACCATTGATATAGGCTTCAACTGCATCAATGACACGATCATCTGCCACACCACCCTCAATGATGTCATAACCACTCCAAGGTTGCCTCCCCTTTCTGCTGTCAACAATGAAGTCAAGCCATTCCTTATCGTAAGCATCAAACCGTTTTACCTTACAGTCTTGTGGTAGAGTGAACTCGTAGATATTCACTATTGCTTGCTCGGCTCGTCTGACGGTCTTGGTACGAGTAGCCCATTTGGAAGCTTGTTCAAATAATGGCGTAAGATAAAAACCTGGACCGAAATTCAAGTCCTTTCTGCCAATGCTTACCAAAGGATGCTCAACAATGACATTTGAGCCGTGATATAATGTTCGCTTTTCCATTATTCTTCTCGTTCCCAATTTTTTAGAGCCTCGACAATATCATTTGCTACGGCTTCACGACTTTCAGTATGTAGAGTGTCATAGCAATCCTGTATGAGACTCTTGATTAGCCCCACCTTATCCAACCGCCTTCTCATTTCAGACGGCGAAATACCCATTTTTTGTGCCGAAGCCTCGATAGCCAACACCGTAAAGGCGAGACGGTCGAACTCTGGATTACTTTTCAGTAATTGTTCTCTATCCTCCATATATTATAATAATGTAGGCATTAAT
>CAVHOL010000140.1:0-3447 GCA_963637655.1 bacterium
CCTTCTTCAGTCGCATAGCCCGCTATGCTCCTTCAGAAAGACAGAAAAATCTGCTCGGCTAAAATTCAAAAATCCATCAAAGGTAATTTTTAGAACCCGCCTCATGCAAAGATAGGCTTTTCCGCTTGGCCGCACAAGATTTTCACGCCATTTCTTTGTGAGCCCTGTTCCCTGTCATCACCCAACAGATCACAAAAGCCACAAGCAGCATGAGGGCAAGCAGTTCGAATGCATGACGGGATCCTGTCGCCGTGGCCTCGGCAAACCGGGATGCCGGGACGGAAAGCTGCTGCGAGGCCACTATCGTGGAAACGACAGCCGTACCCATGGCTCCGGCCAGCTGCTGGAAACTGTTGACCAGGGCATTGCCGTCGGCCGAAAGATCCTTGGGCAACTGGGACAGACCGAAGGTGATGGCCGTCGGGCATCCCAGTCCCTGACCTACGGTGAATACCACATAGAAGCCATAGAACATCACCGTCGTAAGCCCGTCGCCGTACCTGGCAAACAGGGCGAGCGAAAGAAGCATGAACCCATAGCCCGCTACGATGGGAAGGCGCGCCCCTACCCTGTCGAGCAACCTTCCGCTAAGCGGAGAAATGATGGCGCCCACGATACAGCCCGGCACCAACAGTCCTCCCGCCGTGAAGGCCCCGGTATGGTTGGCTATCTGCGAATAGTTGGGTATGGCATACCCCAAGGCCAGCACTGTAAACTGGGCAATGAGGATGACGGCGAGGGCGAACATAAAGTTGCGGTGGCCGAGCACCTCGACACGCAACAGCGGATGCGACTCCTTGCGCGACTGTCTTACAAACCAGCCCAGCGTCACCACAGCCACCACGAGAAGCGAGATGACCGTCACGCTCACCCAGCCTGCCGAAGATGCCTGCACCAGGGCAAGAATAAAGGTGGTATAGCCCACCACGATGAGGGCATAGTCGAAGAGATGGAAATGGGAACGCTCCGTCGGCACCGACCGTTTGATGAGTTTGCAGCCCACGGCAAGCGAGAGCAGCAGCAACGGCAATAGCGAGAGAAAGATGTAGCGCCAGCCGAACATGTCGACAATAAACCCGCCCAAGACGGGCCCTACCGCCGGAGCAACTGCCGTGACAAGCATGCCGATGCCCATAAACGTACCCATCTTCTCCTTGGGAGCCTCGCCCAAGATGATGTTGTACATCAGCGGAAGGGCGATACCGGTACCCACACCCTGCACCATGCGGCCTATCATCAGGACAGCAAACGAGGGAGCGGCGAAACATGCCAGTGTGGCGAGGATAAAACTCAAGATGGCTATAAGGAAGAGCGTGCGCTGAGAGCAATTGCGCTTCAGATACGACGACATCGTGATAACGAGCGCCAGTACGAGCAGATAGCCCGTGGTGATCCACTGCACCGTGCTTGTGCCGATGCCAAATTCATTCATCAATGTAGGAAAGGTGACGTTCATGGCCGTTTCGCTCACAACACCGCAAAACGACATCACGCCCGTGGCAAAAATCTTTCCTACCAGTTTTGTATTACTTGTATCCTGCATATATCTATTTTTCGCCTGCAAAATTACAAACAAAAAAGGCGGACCGACCCGAAAAATCAAGCACCGGATTTGTCAAAACGAAAACAAAAATCTATCTTTACACCGAAATAACGGATTGCGTATGGTGACAGCACAACAATTCAGCAGTCAAATGCTGATGCAGGGCAAGAGTATAGGCGGTATCTACGCCATTGAGGTGACGGCACAGAAACTGTCTGACATAGACATGGAAGCCGCCTATGCCGACTTTTTCGCCGTCATAAGGGTGGAGAGCGGAAGTGCCGTCTACAGTATCAACAGCCGCCAATACCGGTTGGATACGGCCACGCTGATGGTACTCACGCCCCGGCAACTGGTGTTCATCGAAACCTTCAGCGATGATTTCAGCGCCGCCTACATTCTGGCGGATGTATCGTTGATGGAGAAAATCTTTACCCATCAGGTAGAGTGCAAGATGCTGGCCGACCGGCTCATCACAGGCTATGTACCTATTATCGACAATGCGCCGGGCCACAGCGCCCTTGTGGACTGCACCATGCGCCTCATGCTGCAAATCCAGCAGACGGAAGGTATCGGGGTGCAGGAGTCAGTCCAAACAGGCAATCTGCGCAACCTGACCTTTATCGTGTCTGATGCGCTCTTCGGCCGCGGGCTGCCGGCCGGCATCTGCCACCAGGAGGTGATCTACCGGCAGTTTATCGCTCTTGTCGCCACCCATTTCATGCAAGAGCACTCCACCAGATACTACGCTGAAAGGCTCTGCATCACGCCCGTGTATCTGGCCCGCATCGTGCGCCGCTACTCACAGAAGTCGGTGAAGGAGTTTATCCTCTCGATGGTCTATCACGAGGCCGTCGATCTGCTGCGCTTCACTGACCACCAAGTGGGCGAGATAGCACGAAAACTGGGATTTGCCGACATGGAGACCTTCTGCAAGTTCTTCAAGAAACGCAACGGCCTGTCCCCGTCTGCCTTTCTAAGGACAGAGGAAAAGAGATAAGGACGGAATTCATCAATGTCCCGCCCCTAACTTCATCCTTGTCCAAAGCCACCGGGGAACGTGTCGCCATAAGAAGACCAGCAAAGCATACCGCCAATCAACGATCTTCACGTCCTTGCCCTTCTCGACAGCCCGCACGATACTCTGCGCCACGTCCTTGGCGTCAAGCTGCAAGGGATAGTTGCTGCCGGCAATGAGATCTGTCTTCACAAACCCAGGACGGATGTCGGTGATGGAGATGTTGAGACGCCGCATGCGGGCCTGCTGGCAGAGGCATTCGAGATAATGGCTTTGGAAACGTTTGGTAGCCGAATAGGCAGGCGCCGCCCCAAGGCCTTTGGTACCGGCAATAGACGTGATACAGGCGATACGCGCCGGCCCATAGGACTGGCCTTCGGTCCCGATGCCTTCCGCGCCCGTCCGATCTGCAAACCAGCGAAAAGCGGTATCCACCATTCTCACAAAGCCTAGGGCGTTGGTTTCGACTGTTTTCAGCTCTTTTTCCATGTCGAGCAGATTGTTCTGCCAGCCTATGCCCGAGCTGTGGAAATACAGATCCATACCGCCGAGATCGGCAATGAGTCCCCGCAAAAGCGCCGGAGCATCGGGAGAGATCACGTCTATCTGCCGACAACACACAATACCCGCATTGTCCTTCATTACCGCGTCAAGCCTCTCCTTCCTTCTTCCGGCAATACCCACCTTCCATCCGCGCTCAGCCAACAGCCGTGCCACTTCCATTCCGATACCCGAGGTTGCCCCCATCACAATCGCTTTCCGTTCCATAATCCATTTTTAGGCGTGTTCTAAAAATTCCACGCATTATCAAATTCTATTTTGACGGGTATACTCTTTGTGTCTTTTTGTTTTTATCCGGCATCTTTTTCGCCATTCTTCAGTCGCA
>CAVHOL010000141.1:0-3198 GCA_963637655.1 bacterium
GTCTTAATCCTTATTCTAATGGAACATACTCTCGGAGAGTATTTTTTATAAAAGCCTACATATCAATTGGATACATCAATATTGATACATATTTTAACTTTTCATCGACGAAAATTTAGCCCTATTAACATATTCTTCACATGCAAAATTAATCAAAATCTGTCAAAGAACGCGTAAAATTCCGAGAAAACGGTCAGAAGAACAACGTGCTTCTACTGTGCGTGATCACGTCGAGTTCTATTTTATGGCCGATAATCTTCATCATCTTCAGATAGTCAGACGAGACGGGGGCGACGAGTATGCTGTCATCGTTGTCATACGCTTCCTGCACGGCGGCAAGATCTTCCTTTATGCGATTGTAGGTCTCTATGGGCGTGTCGGCGAGAAATACCGAGTGCTGTATGGGCGTGCAGCCCATACGCTTGAGATACTTGTGTACAAGCGTACGCACTTTATTGCTCGCTATGTCGTACATGACGAAAAACAACATTCTTCCGGGTGGTCTTTTGGGTGTCTGTATGATACCGATGATTTTCCTTATTCTTTCACTCAGGCTTTCTACACTGCATTCCTCCGCAGAGGGGACGGGGCGGCCGGTAGGATCATTGAGTCCTGCGGCACGCAGTTTGTGCATCTGCTCTACAAACGACAGTGAGGGCGGTTTCTTTCTTGGCATAATTCATTCCCTCCACACCAGTCCCTTTTCAGCAAGAAAACTCTTCACCACGTCGGCCAGCAGCGCATTGGCCTCGGCGTCAGTGCCGGTGCATACCCCAGCCCTGCGGGCGTAAGGACGGCGCGAAGCGACGGACGCCACCCTGGGTAAAGATGATGTCACGCAAGGCTGGCCTACAGGGTCAGCACAACATGCACGACATCGCCCATTACGTTTTGTCAGCAATAACGTTTTGTCAGCAATAACGTTTCGCAAGCAAAAACGCCACACCGTTTTATCCAAGTCATTTTTTGTGGTGACCCTACAGGCCACCCGCCTTCCCCACCGCGTGAGACCCAGGGTTGCACTCCGCAGCTGTCGCCGCTCCGTTTACCCTGGGCTGGGATTGTTACGCCCCTGCAGGGCTGGGAGATGCAATGCCTCTTTGCGTTTCCCTTGCGGATAGACATCATAGTTTCTTCAGTAGCAAACGTTTCTTGCAAGTCTTAATCCTTGTTCTAATGGAACATACTCTCGGAGAACAAAAGCAAAAAGGTAGAAGTCGTTGTAGTCGTGTCTTAATCCTTATTCTAATGGAACATACTCTCGGAGGCTGTCAGCTTGACGAAACCGACGAATAACACGAAGTCTTAATCCTTATTCTAATGGAACATACTCTCGGAGCAATGTGATTGACCTGATCGTGAAGATCATGTCGTCTTAATCCTTATTCTAATGGAACATACTCTCGGAGTAGGTAAGCAATTAACCTATTCAATGGAAGAAGATTCTAAGTTGTCTTAATCCTTATTCTAATGGAACATACTCTCGGAGAGATGCAGACAACTTCATCGAGGAGGTACCAGAGTCTTAATCCTTATTCTAATGGAACATACTCTCGGAGCCCTTGCTGTATGCAGGGTAGTAAGTTCCCTGCGTTGTCTTAATCCTTATTCTAATGGAACATACGCTCGGAGTCTCTATGCTTGTGATTTCGGCTTGCACCGATGAGTCTTAATCCTTATTCTAATGGAACATACCCTCTGAGACTTCCCTACCCCTCATACTCGCGGAACCGCTTGAAGCGGAACTGCACGGTGCGCCTGCCGTTGCCCTCGTCGTGGACGGTGCGGGCGGTGGTGGAGCAGATGCAGCGGATGCCCTTGGCCGACAGTGCCTTCACGAGGCGGTAGGTGAAACACATCTCGCCCATGAGGTGGACGGTGACGCGGTGGGTCTTGGCATAGGGCAGGACTTGTTCGGTGTACTGCTTGACAAGTGCATCCATCTGCTCCTCGTCGGCGTCGGGGTCTACCTGCGGGAAGGGCAAGTCTTCGCAGGGGCCGTATGCTTCGGCGGCCTTGCGCTGGTCTTCCTGCCACTCGCCGTAGGGATGGTTGGAGAGGTTGATGAGCAATGGGGGAAGGGCGGGCATTTCCGGTTCTTCCACCTGGTCTGCACTGTTGTTCTCGACCAAAGCCTCCATGACGGCAAGAATCTTTTCGAGATTGGCGCGCAGGTTTTGTGCCCTGGCAGGGAGCGGTCTCATGCCGGCATGGTTGATATCGTTGCGCACGTCGGTCTGCAAGGATGTGAACCGGTTGACGAGGTTCTCGTCCATCAGACAGTCGGCGGCGATGCGGTCGACGAGAGAGTCAAAATCTCTCTTGCCGGATCTGTTGAATTTCTGTTCCTCGCCATTTTTTGCAAGCAGGTTCTTTGTGAAGGCCTTGTTGACGGCCTCCCGCTTGTTCTTGTCGGTGATCGCAACGCCATGCCGCCGGCAGAAGAACGTGACGATGCCCTCCTCGAGCAGGGTGATGGCCGCCTGATAGTTGCCGAAGCGGAAGCAGAGGCGCGCGGCGCGTATCATGTTGGCCGGAGCATCGGAAACAAACGGTGCTGCGACATCACGGATATGGTCGAAGAGCGGCACAAACGGACGCAGGTAGTTCTTGCCGGCCTTGCCGACGAGCGATTCGACATCCGTTGCCGATTTTCCGGCGAGCACGTCCATACCGCGGCAGAACAGCATCTCCTCGGAGAAAGTGCTCAGCGTCGCGCACAACCGGCGCAGGTCGGAGGCTGCCGCGTCGCGTCCTTTCGTCTCCTTGAGTATGGGGGTAAGCTCCGCAGTGGCGCACTCCTTCAGCCGCTTGGCGTCGCCGTGGCGGAGGAAGTCGGCGGCGGCATAGGTCCAGTTCTGCAGGGTGGAAAGCGACAGGAGGTTCATGATGGGCGCACCGTCATTGCTGCTGGCCTCGAAGTTGCCGTAGGTGATGGCGTTCACGGTCACGTTCTTCATGAATTTGGCATAGTTGCCCAGCACGACGACAAACATCGGCAGGTAGCGGAAGCCGTGGGTGACATCGAAGTAGAGACTGTCGCCCTCGCGCAACAGGCGGTAGACGGTATCGAAGATGTTCCACATCTCCGCCTCGTCCTTGCCGTCGTTGATGTCGACGGGCGTGACCGGCATGGGGAGCGACAGGTCGTCCAGACAGTCTTTCAGTCCCCGGTATTCCTCGTCCTGCCTGGTCCGC
>CAVHOL010000142.1:0-3173 GCA_963637655.1 bacterium
ACATAAAACAAGAAAATATAGACCTGTGCTAAAATTTTATCCACGGACTTATGCAGCTGTGCCGACAAATCCTTACTTTTGCATAAGTACAATTGTAAAAACTGACAAATATGAAAATACCAAAAGAAATAAAGCAAGCAATGAAACAGTACGGGATGAATAAGGCTGAATTGGTAGGTGACAATCTGTATGCTTTGTCATCTGTAGCCGAAGACGGTAGTATTGTGCCTACAGGATTGCCCGTAATCTTGGATCTCCACATGGGGGTAGTTCGCGAGCTTCCAACAGATGAAGCATTCAAAATATTGAGAAACTTGTAAAATCACCACAAAATATTTTGCGGTTTGAAATAAGGTTTATAAATTTGCAATGCGGTTACACTTGCGAGGTGTAGACCGAAGTCCTTTGGGTACGAAACGTGCTTGCACGTGGATAACATCGGGCAAAAGCCGATTAAGTTCCGGGAAACTTGGCACCACGGTGACTGAAGTTTAGAGGCAGCAGAAATGCTGCCTTATTTATTTCTCCCAAATACGCCTAAATTTTCTTCCAAAATCCTTGTGCATGTAATCAGATTGGTTCACTTTGATTAATTTAGAACCTCTAAACAGCCAAACTTCAAACAAAGAATTGTTCTGTTCAAATGCGCTTTTAATAACACCGAAAATATAATTCGTGCTTGTATTCCCCATAACGTCTACCAAAACTCGATTCGCTTGCATCGCTCCTTTAGCTAAGGACTTATCAAGCGTGTTTTCTCCATTGAATGCCTTTCCTTCAATGTCGTACAATTTTCCTTTCTTCTTGACGATGAAATCAAAACTGTTGCTGTCGCTTGGATTGGGCATCATGTATACGTCATACCCTTTCTTTGTTAATTTTCGTGCCATATCAAGATTCTTTGGCATTTCACCTTTCGTAAAAACCTTGTCGTATTGATCTGCGTAGGAAGAATATATTGAACCCTCCTTTGAAGAATATCTTCCAATTTTTGTAAAATGGTTGCCTGCATCATCAATGTATGCTTGCATAAGCTCTGCCTTTTGTTTTGCGTTTTTGGCTGAGCGTATGTCTGTAAAGAAATTGCCTGGAGCGTCACTGTCTTTTATTATGTACGCATTCCGACTTGCGGCATTCGTTCCTTTGGCGTTGAGCGCCTTGCACATTTCTGGGTTGACCAGTTTGGTGTCAATGCGCTTGACAGAGATGTATGAACCATTCATGTCCTTTATGTAATCTCTCACATATTGGCCGGACCGACCGTTTTGCGGGTCAAACAAAAGTATTTTTCCGTTCTTTACCTCTGCACAGAACACATGCGCACCTTTGTCTTTCCACGTACAATAGATTTCATATCTGCCGTCATTCGTCAAGTTCTCCAATATGAACTCCTCTTTTCGGGCAAGGGTCATTTTTGAATAATGATGCCTGAATTTCCATGTATAAGAGTAGTTCATCGTTTCCTTTGTGCCGTCTTCGGCCAAGAAACGATGTTGCCACTTCATTATTCTTTCATCAATGGTATTAAAACCCTCATGTTTTCCCTTGGCCGTAATGTTGAATCCCCTGCGTCTCAATTCATGCGTGACAGTGCAAGTCTGGCAATTGACCCTGTATTGCTTTTCCTTATGGTACAACGGGTTTTCCCGTCCATTGTCAGCATATTCATAAGACATCGGACGGCCTTTCTTGATTCCCAATATCTTCTCTATTTCACGGCAGTTGGCAATCTGTTCTTTGGAAAAGCCATCCCACACGAGTTTGTCCCAACGCTCACGAATGACAACACCATCGGCAAAACGTTTATAAAGTCGCTCTGCGTTTGCGATAGACCATGAATCGGGAGACTGCACAGCCTTATACACAGCCTCGTATCTCTTGGAAAGCGCACCTGTAAGAATGTTGCTTGAATAGGTGAGCTTTGAGCGCAATTCATCCATTCTGTCTTGATACATTGTCATGCGACGAAAAGTCCAATCTCTTTGTATTTTCTTCGCATCACGTTTGGCATGGCGAATATCGGCGACCCGTTTAATCATGTCCTCACGGGTGTTATTTGTAGCGACACCCATAATCCTTTGATTTTCGGGCGACATAAACCGCTGCCAGTACTTTTTGTTGTCAGCCAAGTGCCAGGCCAACTTGTCGCGCCGGAATGCGTCCATTATCGCATCCTCGTTGCCTTCAATGTATTTCTTGTATTGTTTTGGGACATCGGTCACGGCATGCGGGGAAACATACCCGGACATATCTTCGCCGGCGTACAGGCGGTCGTAGAATTTCTTCTTTTCCTCACCTTCAATCAAGATCGGGTCCGAGGTGCAAAGGCATTGCGGATGCCAGTTTGAAAACACAAAATCCTTGGGGTATCGTCCTTCCAATTCGTCACATATGTCTTCGACAGGATGCTGTGGTGACACATGGATCCATTGTCCGATGACGAACGGTTCCATGCGCCATCGCTCGTTGTGCGCCCGCAGATAGGCCGCGTTTATTTCCGTTCGGGCGACACGCAGGGCGTTCATCCTGGAGGACCGGTACACGCCACGCCCGACTTTCTCGAGCGGTTCTTCCACAAAACGTACCTTGCCGTCAATAATCCTTTTTCTATACCACTTTACAACGTCCTTTTTCGTGCCGTTTGCAAGTGTCTTTACGGTATGGTATCGACGGTACATCATGTCCGGGTTTTTCAAGTACTGCCGTATCCGCAGCCCAATAGTTTCGGCAGACGTACCTCCCTTTATGCCATCCGCAATGACATTTGACATGGCCATCTCGAATTCGGATTTTGTCTGCTGACAGTAATTCCAAATGGTCTGTGCGAGGTTAAGGCCCTTGGTTGATTTAAGCCGGCTCTGAATAACGGACAAACTTGGAGTGACAGTCTTCTTTACTGACGCATATTCCTCGTGGCAGAAAGGGGGAATAGAAAACACCAATAAACTCATACGACAGTATATCCCTAAAGGAATGGATATTAGTAGAGTAACGGACAAAAGAATTGCTTCCATTCAAGCGAAAATCAACAAAAGACCGAGAGAGAAACTGAACTTCTCCACACCAAAAGAAGAATTCTTCAAAGTTTATTCTTAATTTTGCACTTGCTGGTTGACTCTATACATTATATTTACAGGCATTTTAGCATCATAAAGACTGTCAAAATGCCAAAA
>CAVHOL010000143.1:0-2930 GCA_963637655.1 bacterium
TGTGTCAACGGGTTGAGATAGGGCCGAGGCCCTATCCTATATTATGTCGTCCCTACGGGACTCATTGTTTGCGAAAATCCACACAAAACCGCGTTACTGACCCTACCGGATTCATTCTCCTTACTGTGCGGTGGGACACCGCACGCTACTATAAAGTCCCTACGGGACTCATTCTCCTTGTTGTGCGGTGGAACCCGCACGCTACTACAAAAATCCCCCTGCGACCTCATGCTGCATGTCTAAAACAACTCCGGCTGCATGATGTTTCCCTCATACGGGTTGCGCCCGAGGTGTTCGTAGGCGAGGCGGGTGGCCATGCGTCCGCGTGAGGTGCGCTTGATGAATCCCTCCATGATGAGGAACGGCTCGTATACCTCCTCCACAGTGCCCGTATCCTCACCGATGGCGGTGGCGATGGTGGAGAGGCCGACGGGGCCTCCTCGGAACTTGTCGATGATGGTGAGGAGAATCTTGTTGTCGATCTCGTCGAGGCCGTACTGGTCGATGTTGAGGGCGCGCAGCGAGAGCAGGGCGATGGAGGTGTCGATGCGTCCCGTGCCCTTCACCTGGGCGAAGTCGCGCACACGGCGCAGCAGGGCGTTGGCGATACGGGGCGTGCCGCGCGAGCGGCGAGCGATCTCGAGGGCGGCCTCGTCGTCGATGGGCACCTGCATGATGCCGGCCGACCGCTTGAGGATGCGCATGAGCGTCTCTGGACCGTAGTACTCCAGGTGGAGGTTGATGCCGAAGCGGGCGCGCAGCGGGGCTGTGAGCAGACCGCTGCGGGTGGTGGCCCCGACGAGCGTGAAGGGGTTGAGGTCGATCTGTATCGAGCGGGCTGAGGGGCCCTTGTCGATCATGATGTCGATGCGGTAGTCCTCCATGGCCGAGTAGAGGTACTCCTCGACCACGGGCGAGAGGCGGTGTATCTCGTCGATGAAGAGCACGTCGCGCGGCTCGAGCGAGGTGAGGATGCCGGCCAGGTCGCCGGGCTTGTCGAGCACGGGTCCGCTGGTGATCTTGAAGCCCACGCCCAGCTCGTTGGCGATGATGTTGCTCAGCGTCGTCTTGCCCAGTCCGGGAGGGCCGTGCAGGAGGGTGTGGTCAAGCGGTTCGCCGCGGTACTTGGCCGCCTCGACGAACACCTCAAGGTTTTCCACCACCTTCTGCTGTCCGCTGAAGTCGCCGAAGCGCAGCGGGCGGAGGGCGTTCTCAAACTCCTTTTCGGCCGAGGATACGCGCTCGCTTCTGATGTCGAAATCGTTGTCCATAGTGCAAAAATACGCATTATCCGCGTCCGCGGCAAATTTGGCGATGCAAAAGTGTCGGTGTCTTGGATATTCTTCGTAATTTCGCAGATACAATTTTTGCAGTCACAATTCATCCACCCGCCTTTTCCCCTTCCCACATGAACGTACAGATGGAAGACTCGTGGCGGCAGCAGCTTGCCGGCGAGTTTGACAAACCCTATTTTGCCGCGCTGACCGACTTTGTGCGTGCCGAGTACCGTGCGGGCACGTGCTATCCGCCGGGCCGCACCATCTTCCGTGCCTTCGACCTCTGTCCGTTTGACCGGGTGAAGGTGGTCATCATCGGCCAGGACCCCTACCACGAGGAGGGGCAGGCGCAGGGGCTGAGCTTCTCCGTGCCCGACGGTGTGGCGTTTCCCCCGTCGCTCGTCAACATCTTCAAGGAGATCGCCCAGGATCTCGGCACGCCGATGCCCGCCAGCGGCGACCTCACGCGCTGGGCCCGTCAGGGCGTGCTGCTGCTCAACGCCACGCTCACCGTGCGTGCCCACCAGGCCGCCAGCCACCAGCGCAGGGGCTGGGAGACGTTCACCGACGCCGCCATCCGTGCCCTCTCGGCCGGCCGCGACTATCTCGTCTTCATCCTCTGGGGCGGCTATGCCCGGTCGAAGGCGCCGCTCATCGATGCGCGCCGACACCTCATACTGCAGTCCGTGCACCCCTCGCCCCTGTCGGCCAACCGCGGCGGCTGGTTCGGCAACCACCATTTCTCCCGGTGCAACGCCTATCTCGCCGAGCACGGGCAGAAGCCGATCGTGTGGTAGACGTTTTTTTTGCGGGCTGGTCCCCGGACTTACTGTTCCCCAATCGTCATCCGCAATTCCCATTCCCCCATCCGCAATTCCCTATCCCCATTACCCAATTCCCATTTCCCCAATTCCCGATAAACAATGATCATAGAAGTAGGCGACGTACTCCTTTCCTCCGACATCATCACCGAGTGTTTCTGCTGCGACCTTGACGCCTGCAAGGGCATCTGTTGCGTGGAGGGCGACGCCGGCGCCCCGGTGACCCTCGACGAGATAGCGGCCATAGAAGACACGGTCGACACCGTGTGGGACAGCCTTTCGGCCCGGGCGCAGGCCGTCATCGACCGCCAGGGCGTGGCCTATACCGACCGCGACGGCGACCTGGTGACGAGCATTGTGGGCGGCAAGGACTGCGTGTTCACCTGCTACGAGGGCGACTGTTGCCTGTGCGCCCTCGAGAAGGCCTACCGCGAGGGCCGCGCCGCATTCTGCAAGCCCATCAGCTGCGCGCTCTATCCCATCCGCGAGAAGCAGTTTGCCGGCGGCATCACCGCCCTCAACTACAACCGCTGGGACGTGTGCCGCGACGCGGTGAAGAAGGGCCGCGAGCTCGGCCTGCCCGTCTACCGCTTCCTCCGCGGCCCGCTCGTGCGCCGGTTCGGGCAGGAGTGGTACGACGAATTGTGTGCGGTGGCCGAAGAAATGGGGAAAATGAAGGAGTGAGGAAGAACGGGTCCCGTAGCGACATTTTGTAGTAGCGTGCGGTGTCCCACCGCACAGTGAGGGGAATGAGTCCCGTAGGGCGTGAACGTGGAATTTTCGCAACCGACGAGTCCCGTAGGGACGACATAATATAGCGTAGGGCCTCGGC
>CAVHOL010000144.1:0-2778 GCA_963637655.1 bacterium
TAACTGAAAACGCAGGGGCAAGCCCCTGCGCTATATTATATCGTCCCTACGGGACTTGTTGTTTGCGATGTTTTACCGGATACTAATGATTGACTATTTCTGGTCGAGCGTCTCGCGTATCATCTGCTGCAGGCTGGCGAAGTGGGCGCGGCTGGCGGCATCGCTGCTGTGGGCTGCGGCGAGCTTGGTGCGTACTGTGCGCAGGAAGTAGTAGAGGTAGGTGCGGGCGTCGCCCTTGGCCTTGGGATAGGAGCTGATGGCGGCATTCACCATCTCGGTCTGCAGGTAGCGGCGGTAGGGCGTGACCTTTGCGCCGGTGGAGGTCTCACGGAATACCTTGTTGGTCAGGTCGGTGACATACTCCTCGGGCTGGTAGGGGTCAGAGCCGTAGGCATACTTGGCCAGGTTGGTGAACATCGTGGGGGCGACCAGTGTCCTTGCGGCGGTCGAGGCAATGGGCTTGATGAGCTCGAGCGGACTGTTCGACAGGCGGCTGACATAGTCTTCGGCGATCAGCCATGTAGGTTCGGTGAACACGTTGCGGTCGAGATACTCCAGGGCCTCCTTCTGGCGGGCCTTGGTCTCGGGCTCGTAGACGGCACCGCTCTCCTCGACGCTCTTGTAGGTGGTGTACACGCCGCCGATATTGCGGAGCACGTGGCCCTCGTAGCGGCGGAACTGTCCGATGACGTTGGAGTAGACGCTGCGCAGGTTCTTGTTCATGTCGCCCTCCTCATAGGTCCATTCGGGCAGGGCCTTCACGATGCGGCGCAGGTTTTTCAGTCCGTACTCGGAGGCACGCATGGCATTGTCGCCGAGGTCCTCGGTCTGTGCCAGCGGATTGTTGTCGTAGCCCTCGCCTCCGAACCAGTAGCGGCGGCCCTTCTTGAGTTGGGCGATGACGCGCTTGTTGAGCAGGAGCTGGTCCTCGTTCTCGTCCTTGGTGCCGAAGATGGGCTTGTATCCCCACTCGATGGCCCACTTGTCGTAGTCGCCGATGCGGGGGAAGATGCCGGCGTGTCCGATATTGTCTTCGGGCTGTGCGACATAGTTGAAGCGGGCGTAGTCCATGATCGACGACGTGTGGCCGTGGGCTTCCACCCATGCCTTGTCGCGCAGGCTGTCAACGGGTGTGGCACTGCTGGCTCCCATGTTGTGGCGCAGGCCCAGGGTGTGGCCGATCTCGTGGGAGGAGACGAAGCGGATGAGCTGGCCCATGAGCTCGTCGTCGAACTTCATCTTGCGGGCGTTGGCATCGACGCATCCGGCCTGTATCATGTACCAGTCGTGCACGAGCTGCATCACGTTGTGGTACCAGCCCACGTGGCTTTCGATGATCTCTCCGCTGCGGGGGTCATGCACGTTGGGTCCGTAGGCATTGCTGATGGGCGATGCGAGGTAGCGTATGACGGAGTAGCGGGCGTCCTCCATGCTCATGGTGGAGTCGTTGGGCCACTCCTTGGCTACGATGGCATTCTTGAATCCGGCCTGCTCGAAGGCCACGTTCCAGTCGTTGACACCCTGTATGAGGTACGGGCGCCACTGCTTGGGTGTGGCGGGGTCGATATAGTATACGATCTGCTTCTTCGGCTCTACCAGTTCGCCGCGCTTCATCTTTTCGATGTCCTCGTCCTTGGGCTCGAGGCGCCAGCGGCAGATGTAGGAGATGTCCTTCACGCTCTGCTGGTCGTCGGAGAACGGCTGGAAGTAGTCGGCGAAGTAGCCTACGCGCGGGTCGAAGATACGCTTGCGCATCGGGGTCTTCGGCAGGAGGACAAACGAGGTGTTCATCTCGAAGGTCACCGATCCAGTCTCGCGTCCTGCCGTCGGGCCGCCCATCATGATGTTGGCCGGTGTCCTGTAGGAGTAGGTCTTCACGGTGTGTATCTCCGTGTTGATGGGGTAGGTGTTGATGGCCTTGATGTAGGAGCGGTCGGCGCTGAAGCCGCCCAGTGAGAACTTCTTCTTGGCGGCCTCGTCGAGAGAGATGGTCTGGTTGTCGCTGTTGAAGAACTTGCCGACCTCTATCTTGTAGCTCTTGTTGCCGAGGGAGTCTTTCTTGGTGGCCTCGATCTTGAAGGAGCCGATGATGGCGTTGGTGTTGCTGGCATTGACCGCACGGCTGATGGCCTGTGTGCTGTCGGCCACGGTGAGGTAGGTTAGGCCGCGGAGCAGCAGTTTGTCGTCGGCCTTCTCCCAGTAGAACGTCTGCTCGTTGACTTCCTCGCCGCCGTAGACACCGGCGCCGCTCGGCGTGGACACATAGCGGGTGACGCCGAGGAAATCGCGGTTGAGCAACGAGTCGGGTACGAGCAAGAACCACTTGTCCTTGTCTTTCTGCACACTGAAGAGGCCCTGTCGTACGGGTGCTTCAGGGGCAGGGGTCTTCTTGTCCTTGTTCTTCTTCTTGGCATCGGCAGGAAGGCCGATGACCATGGCCAAGGCAAGAAGCAATAATGTTTTCTTCATATCTTGATGTTTTTGGATATCCGCATTACACAGGTATATGCTCGTCTTCTTTGACGAATATCGTATTTATATAGTTGCAAAAGTAAGAAATATATCGCTGAAATACGACAGAGACGGCGGAAATGTATGCCGGACAATGAAAAATTGTATTATCTTTGCACACCCTACCCTCCATGGAGTAAGGGAACACCAAGAAAAAGCACAGCTAGAAGAACGATGAAGGCGGGTTCTAAAAATTACCTTTGATGGATTTTTAATTTTAGCCGAGCAGATTTTTCTGTCTTTCTGAAGGAGCATAGCGGGCTATGC
>CAVHOL010000145.1:0-2763 GCA_963637655.1 bacterium
GGCGGGCAAGGATACCTCCGAACACTTTGGGATGGAGGGTCTTCACGCGTCCGCCGAGTATTGACGGATATGTAGTCACACTCTCCACGGTCTGACATTCGTAGCCCAGTGACTCGATGAATTGCTGGGTACCTCCTGTTGAAAGGAATTTCACGCCTTCTTCATGCAGCTTGGCAAGGAGATCGTCCAGTCCGTCCTTGTGGAAGACCGAGATGAGTGCGGTCTTGATTGTCTTTGTTTCAGCCATTTTTACCTTGGGTATGGTTCTATAAAAATTGTTATTGCCATAGCCGTATCTCCCTGCCACACGCCTTGATGCGGCCGGAATGCCGGCCATGTGTATATTCAAAGTGCAAAGTTAGCAAAAAGACGGGATATTGTATACATAAAAAAACAAAAAAAGAAGCTACGGGAAACGCCCCGTGTCAAGTTTTCTGCGTAAGTTTGCACCACACTATAACACTTATTCTACCATGAACAGAAACGACTTCCGGTTTGAAGTCTGCGCCAACGGCGTAGAGAGTTGCATTGCCGCCCAGGAAGGCGGGGCCGACCGCGTGGAACTGTGCGCCGGCATACCCGAGGGGGGCACGACCCCTTCATACGGTGAGATCAAGACGGCCCGGCGCATACTCGACCGCACCCGCCTGCACGTCATCATCCGTCCGCGCGGCGGCGACTTCCTTTACACCCCGCTTGAGATAGAACGCATGATGGAGGACATCCGCATCTGCCGCGACATGGGGGCCGACGGCGTCGTGTTCGGCTGCCTGTGCGCCGACGGGTCGGTCGACCGTGACGCCAATGCCCGGCTTGTGGAGGCGAGCCGGGGCATGTCGGTCACCTTCCACCGCGCCTTCGACCGCTGCCGCGACCCGCACGGGGCGCTGACGCAGCTGGCCGACCTTGGCTTTGACCGCATACTCACCTCCGGGCAGCAGCCCACCGCCCTTGAGGGCATCCCTCTGCTGCGCCGGCTGCACGAGGATGCCGCGGGGCGCATACACCTGCTGGCCGGCTGCGGCGTAAGGGAAGACAACATCCGGCAGATACGCACGGCGACTGGCATACACGAGTTTCACTTCTCGGCACGCACGGCCGTGCGCAGCCGCATGGCCTACAGCAACCCGGCGGTGTACATGGGGGCGAAGGATGCCGACGAGGACACTATTCCGCTCACTTCTGCCGGGAGGGTACGCGCGACCATAGCGGCCTGCTGCCCTGCCGACGAATGAAAGAAAAGCCCTGCCGCCTGCCAGAACGTACTGGCAGACAGCAGGGCTTCAAGACTGGTGCGGGCGGGGTCAGCGTATCACCTTCACACCATTTTCAATGTACACGCCGTGGGTGGGGCGCTCTATGCGCATGCCGTTCAGGTTGTAGCAGGCACCGTCAGTGGACGGTGCTTTTTTTATGGTGGCGATACCCGACGACTGTCCGTCGCGCGATACCGGGTAGGTAGTGCCGCCGACGGTGACGGTGGCCGGGATATAGTCCTCGCGTATGGCATCGAGGGCGGGCAGCGGGCGGCCTTCATAGTCGAAGAGCGTGGTGTTGCCCACCTGGTTGTCGCCGCCTTCCACCCATCCGGTGGGTATCCAGGCGCCGTCGACCTTCTGCTCCACCATGACGGGATCCCAGTAATAGTAGCCGAGGATTTTGGCGTTGGCCTTCACGGTCTGCTGCAGTTCGTGCATGAAGGCTTTCTGTCCGTCGCGCGACGCCTCGTTGTAGGCCGTGCCATTGAGATGGAGCTGGCCTTCGTGTTGTCCGCTGTAGCGTCCGGCGGGGCGGTATCTCATCCATGAGTAGCCCGTCTCCATGACCATGATGTCCTTGTCGATGCCGGCCTTGCCGAGCGTGGAGATGAGTCCCTCGAGCGTGGTGGCGGGTGTGCCGTTGGTCCAGTAGGGATAGTAGGAGGCGCCGATGATGTCGTAGTCGAGCGACTTCATCTTGGAGAAGAACCAGCTGAAGGTGGATGCCGTCACGCCGGTGCTCATGGTGAGATGGATGATGATCTTGGCGTCGGGGCATACCTCGCGCACGGCGGCGCTGCCGCGGGCCAGCAGGTTCTGCAGGTTGGGCATGTCGTTGCAATAGCCGTTGACGGCGGGCAGGCTTGCCGTACTGGTGTAGTAGCCGAAGAGCATGCCGGCCTGTATCTCGTTGCCCAGGCTCACATAGTCGGGGGCGGTGTTCTGTGCGGCCATGTGCTGCAGCACCGTCTTGGTGTAGGTGTAGATGGAGTCTTTCAGTTCGGCGAGCGTGCACTGTTCCCATGCCTTGGGCTTGAACTGCATCTCGCCGTTGGTCCAGAAGTCGGAGTAGTGGAAGGTGAGTTCTATCTTCATGCCATGTTCCTTGGCGCGGCGGGCAAGGCTCAGCACGTCGGCCTCATCGAGAAATCCGGCCGGCAGGGCATAAGTCTGGTTGTTGTAGGTGACGCTGTTGCCGGGATGGTTGTAGAGGCGCAGACGCACGGTGTTGATGCCGTTCTGCCGGAGCACGTCGATGGCATCGCTCTCATTGCCGTCGGCATCGTAGAACTTTGCTCCGAGGTTCTCCACATAACTCAGTTCGCTGATGTCGGCACCGCGCAGATAGGTGTCGGTGTCGGCACTGGTAAGCGTGGCATAGCCATCGGCAATCTTGTAGGTGTGTCCATCGACAGTGACTGTGCCGTCGTCGGCCACCGGTGTGTCGCCGTCGGTGGTGTATGACAGGCGGAAATTGTCGGCGTAGCCCCACACGGCCGACGAG
>CAVHOL010000146.1:0-2721 GCA_963637655.1 bacterium
GCCGAGGCCCTACGCTATATTATGTCGTCCCTACGGGACTCGTCGGTTGCGAAAATCCACACAAAACCGCGTTACTGACCCTACCGGATTCATTCTCCTCACTGTGCGGTGGGACACCGCACGCTACTACAAAAAAAAATGTCCTGCGGGCCTACTTCCTGTAGATGATCTTGTTGGCCCCGCTGGTGATATGTAGTGCCTCGGGGTGCTCCTTGATGTAGGAGTCGATGTGGCGCACGCGCTTCTCCTCGAGTATCTCGTCAACGGCGATGAGGATGCCGGTCTCCTCCACGTCGCCGAACCCGTAGTTGATGGCGGTGCCGAAGAGCTTCATGGTGGGCGAGAGACTCATGTAGGCGTTGACGAGCGGGGGGATGTTGTAGCCCAGGCGGCGTATCTCGCGGTTGAGTATACGGTAGTCGCTCTTGAAGTCGTCTTCGGAGAAGAGGGCGCGCAGCTCCTCCTCGGGGGTCTCGATGTGCAGGGGCTTGAGGGGGAGGATGAGGTTCTCCTTGTCGTCGAAGTGCTTCTTGAGGAAGTAGAGTATCATGTCGCGGCCGCGGCGGATGTAGGAGGGGTACATGGTCATCTTGCCGAAGAAGTACTTAACGCCGGGCTTGATGACGGTGAGCGCGCCCAGGCCGTCCCACAGGTTGTCGAGGGCGAAGAGGCTCTTGGCGCCCATGCGCGAGCTCTGGTACTCGAGCGAGACGAACGAGCGGCCCAGCTCGATGGTGTAGGGCATGTACTCCTTGAGGAACTTCTCCGAGAAGTGGAACATGTGGCTGGTGGCGAGGCGGGGCTGGCCGTCGTCGCCGATCTGCCAGTCGCTGCCCACGAGGTAGCGGTAGCCGCCGATGATCTCCTCGGCTTCGGGGTTCCACACGATGAGCTGTTTGTAGCAGTTCTCGCAGGTGTCGAACTCGTCGATGTCCACTTCCTTACCCGTGCCGCCTCCGGCCTCGCGGAAGGCGATTTCGCGCAGCCGACCGATCTCGCGCATCACGTTGGGCGAGTCATGGGCGGTGATGATGTAGATCTCGTTGTTGCTCTTGTTGGTCATGCGGAGCTGGCGCTCGGGCACAAGCTCGCTTTTGAGCAATGCTCTGCTGACGGGTGGGATGATGGGTTCTTCCATGAATATGTTCTCTCTGGGAGCGGGCCGCGGGCCGGCGCTCTGTCATTGCTTGTATATCGTGTGGCGGCTGCAGGGGTGCGGGGCAGGGCAGCCGATGTGTGTGTGCTATTGCTGTTCTCCCTGGGCGAGGGCGTACACCTGGTCTTCGACGTACTGTGCCCACTGGGCGTGGGTGCGGGTGCGGTCGAAAGTCTGCCAGGGTATGGGCTTGCCGATGTGCACGGTGAAGTGCTTGCCTACGTTGCGGTACATCTCGTCGACGAGGAAGACCATGGCGAGGTTGAACGGCAGGAATCGGTCGCTGAAGCGGGCTATGCGGTAGAAGCGCCGTGAGTTGCGGCCGCTGAAGTGTATGGGCACGACGTCGCGGTGGCACTCCACGCTCTTCTTGATGAACGTCTTGGTCCACGGTATGTCGTGTATCGACCCGTCCTTCTGCTGCCGGCTGTTGAGTCCGGCGGGGAACATGAGCATGTGGTTGTCGCTGCGGAATCCGGCCTCCACCATGCGGGGAAAGTCGCGGCTGTTGCGCCCGGTCTTGTTGATGCCGATGCACACGGGCGCGAGGCCGGGGAGGTTCATCAGCAGGTCGTTGACCAGATAGCGGAAGCGGCCGTCGTAGTGCCGCCCGATGATGGCGCCGAGGGCCACGCCGTCCTGTCCGCCGAGGGGGTGGTTGGAGACAAACGTGTAGAGGCGGCCGTCGTCCTTGTCGGGCAGGTTTTCGCGGCCCACCACGTCGATGTCCATCTGCAGGTAGCGCACGCACTCCTCGAGCCAGTCGGTGCCGGTGAGAGCCCGCGCGTCCCAGATGAACTTGTTGACTTCATCCTGGTGTATGATGCGCTTGAGCCAGCGAGTGAGCAGGCCGGGCACGAACCTGGCCTTCGCTCCCATCTTGGAGCGGAGTATGCTGTCGATGTCGATGGTTGTCTCAGTGATTTCGGTCATGCTTCGGTTGTGTCTGCTATCACAATGCAAAAATAACATATCTTTTTGTATTATCTTCCCCTTTAGGCCGAAAAATTCAACAACCGCATTGTCCATGGGCCCCTGACCGACAAAATTTGAACACGGAGGCTGGAGGTATTAACCACGCGGATGGGGTTTAAACCACGAATATTACGAGATTTTTCGCAGACCCAATGACCGACGGGAAGTAATCTCACGAATAAGCATATGCATTTCTACATTCGTGAAAATTCGTCGGATTCGTGGTTCATAACAACCACGGGGATGGGGGGGGAAAAAACCACGAATTTTACGAATTTTACGAATGAATATATTCAATGGCCGTGACAATCCGCACCATTCGTTGAATTGTGCGCCCCCTGCAGGTACCAAACGAAAAAGCGTAGGGCCGAGGCCCTACGCTATACTGTGTCGCCCCCACGGGGCTTTTCCGTACTCATGTATTTTTCGCGTGCGCGTCCTTGTTGTAGCACGCCTGCTGCGGGCTTTCCCGGAGCATTATTCCGTTGTGCTTTCCGTAGAAGGCTGGTAGGACTGTCCGCGCGATACCACGTGTTTGTAGAACCTATCCTCGGTGAGGTTGTCGGCGTTCTGGATGTTGTTCACCCAGT
>CAVHOL010000147.1:0-2600 GCA_963637655.1 bacterium
GCACCGATGAAGGGAACGAAGTTCCAAACACGGTTGGGGTTGTATCCGCAAAGCATGTTGCTCAGGTTGAAGAGCACGTGCTCGTTGAGGGTCCAGTACTTGTTGCCGTTACCCTTGTTGTCGCCGTCAGTTACGGTCTTGCCCCAGATGCCCTGGAGTTTGGTACGGAGACCGATACCGGGAGTGAACCACTTACCGATGGCTACAGCAGCACCGGGGTTCGAACGGAATTTCTTGAACGGGCTTCTGTCAAGTCCCTGTCCGTGCTCTTCACCGGAATACCAAGCATTCCATTCAGCACCAACCTGGATGAACCAGTTGCTCCAGAAAGAGTTTGTGGCTACACTGTACTTCTGTACAGGGTCAGCGTCTTGTGCCATTGTTGTGGCAGAAACGCCAGCAAAGGCCAACATGATCAATAATTTTTTCATAACCTTTATGTATTTAACAATCAAAATATTATTTCTCATACGGGGACAATGCCCCCTATTTGACCGCAAAGTTAGCAATAAAAATTAAAATGATACATTTTTTCATTGAAAATATTGTATAGCGCGGTGAAAATAAGCATAAAAAGCGCGATAGGTCCGCCTATCAGGAAAACAAATGTTCGATTTCCGTCTGTCTGAGCACGCCGATGATTTTTTTCCCGTCGGGAGTATAGTTGAAGTTGGAGCAGGCAAATAGCGAATTGACAATATTGTCCATTTCATCGTTGCTGAGCACCTCGCCATAACCGACAGCGGCATGGCGTGCAAGGCCGAGGGCGATGTCGTGGTTGATGCTGTCGATGGCTGAAGTGCGGCTCTCGGCCGACGAGGACACGATATCCTGCAGGATGGATACGTAGTCGAGTCCTTCGAGCCCTTCGGGGACGGCGCCGAGGGCGTAAGATCCGGCGCCGAGGCTGGTAAGTTCGAAGCCGATGGTCTCCAGTTCGGGAAGGATCTTCCCGAGGGTCACATACTCGGAAGGCGTGAAGTGTAGCGCCTCGGGGAAGAGCACTTTTTGGGAATGGGCCTTCTTGTTGCGCAATGCGGAGAGGTATGCCTCATAGCGGATGCGGAGATGGGCGCGGTGCTGGTCGATGACCATCAGTCCTGACGTGACGGCCGTCATGATATACTTGCCCTTGTACTGGTAGTGGGCAGGCGATTTCTCTTCAAGCGCGGTGTCATCGGCAGGCGCCGCTGCCGACGGGATGGCGCCGGACTGGACAGTCCCGGATTCTTCGGGTACGGCATCTGCCGGATTGAGACGCGAGTCTATGATTCCCGACCCCACCTCGTCGAAACTGAACAGTTGAGTCTGCGGGTCGGCATCGCGACCGAGTCCGTCATAGAGCTGTTCCCAACCTTCGACAGACGGTTTGGCAGACGGCATGACGGGCGCTGAGGGTGCGTCGGCCATACGGAAGGGATTGTATTCAGGATTGTACTGCACCTTGGGCAGGGCACCGGCATTGTCGGGGTCGAAAAGGGGAATCTCGGGACAGTCCTGGGTATCGAAGTCGATGGCCGTGACATCGTTGAACACACCGACGCTCTCCTTGACGGCGGCTGCGACGATCTGCCAGATGGCCTGTTCGTTTTCAAACTTGATTTCCGTCTTTGTCGGGTGGATGTTGACGTCAATATTTTCCGGTTCAACCTCGAAATAGAGGAAGTAGGGCACCTGTTCACCGGCCGGCACCAGTCGGTCGTAGGCCGTCATGACGGCCTTGTTGAAATAGGGATGTTTCATGTACCGGCCGTTGACAAAGAAGTATTGCTGTGCACCTTTCTTTCGGGCCGACTCGGGCTTTCCCACAAAGCCCGTAATCTTGCAAAGCGACGTAGCGACCTCCACGGGCAGCAGGGTCTGGTTGATCTTCTTGCCGAAGATGTCGACGATACGCTGGCGAAGTCCGGCGGCCTTGAGCGAAAACATCTCCGACCCGTTGTTCTGCAGGGTGAAGGCCACATCGGGATTGACAAGGGCGATGCGTTCAAAGGCTGTGGTGATATTGGTCAGTTCGGTAGCGTTGGACTTGAGGAACTTGCGGCGCACGGGGACATTGTAGAACAGGTTTTCGATCATGAAGTTGCTGCCTACGGGACAGGCGCACGCCTCCTGTCCGACCACCTTGGAGCCGGCCAGCGTGAGATGGGTGCCCACCTCCTCTCCGGGCTGGCGGGTCTTGAGCTCCACCTGGGCCACGGCTGCAATGGAGGCGAGCGCCTCGCCGCGGAATCCCATGGTGTGCAGGTCGAAAAGGTCGGCGGCCTTGCGTATCTTCGAGGTGGCATGGCGCTCGAATGACAGGCGCGCATCGGTTTCTGACATGCCCTTGCCATTGTCGATCACCTGGATGGAGGTACGTCCGGAGTCGACCGTGAGTACATTGACGGCAGTGGCTCCGGCATCGATGGCATTCTCCACGAGCTCCTTTACGACGCTTGCGGGGCGCTGAATGACTTCGCCGGCAGCGATCTGGTTGGCCACGGAGTCGGGCAATACTTGTATGATATCACTCATGACGGTTGTTATGGGTAAGGGAGGAATTGAGGCGTGTTCTAAAAATTCCACGCATTATTAAATTCTATTTTGACGGGTATGCT
>CAVHOL010000148.1:0-2556 GCA_963637655.1 bacterium
GTTGTCTTAAACCAAAACGCTTATGGAGCAGAGGGAATAAGACAACTCGGACAACATAGACAACCTTTTACAACCTTACAGGTAGGGTGTAAAGACGACAATAGAGACAATGGGGACAACATGCCTTCGGCTAACGAATTAGTTATTTTCCCAAGGGGAAAAATGTTGTCTCTATTGTCTCTATTATCGTCTAAAAGATATCTCTATTGTCGTTTAAGAAACATCTCTGTTGTCGTTTAGAGGGTCACCACCTGGAACGTCTTGGCGGGGACGGTCAGCGTGACGCTGCTGCCGTCGGCCTGCACCTCGCTCTCCTTGGGCACCACGTTGTTGGGCTGCTCCAGCGAGTTGGTGGCATGCATGTCGTCGGCGTGGAGCGAGATGACCTGCGCCTTGGTGAGGCCCTTGGCGCCCTTGAAGGACACCACCACCTGCTGGGCCTTGTCGCCCGCGTTGGCCACCTTCACGATATACTTCTTCGTCGGCTTGTCGTAGACGGCGCTGGCGTAGAGGCCGTCGGCGCCCTCCACCGCCTTGCCGTCCTCGGTGAGCTGCAGCACGTTGGTGCCCTTGTAGGTGCCATAGAGCATCTGCACGTACCAGTTGGCCGACCGCACACTCTTGAGGTTGTCGAACCAGATGAGGTCGGGGCGCCACTGCCAGCCGTCGACATGTGCGAAGAGCGGGGCGTAGGTGCACTGCCACACCACGTCGGCGTTGCGCTCGAGGCCCGTCATGAAGGCCGCCTCGGAGAGCGCCGCCTCCCAGTTGTTCTTGGCCACGGTGGGCTGGTTGTCGACGCCGCGCACGTGAGAGGCATACTCGCCGGCGAATACCTTCGGGCCCTTGCGGTCGTAGTTGTCATAGCGTCCGGCGTTCTTCAGGAACCAGTCGGGCGGGCAGTAGTAGTGCTCGTCGACGAGGTCGACCTTCAGCTTGCGCATCTCCTGCCAGCCATACTCGAAGTCGTCGCCGCCGGCCGTGGGACCCGCCGATCCGCAGATCTTGATGTCGGGATACTTGGCGCGTATCTGCTCCACGAAGGGCTTGAGGCGCTCGGGGTACATCGATCCCCACTGCTCGTTGCCGATGCCGACCTGCTTGAGGCCGAACGGCTTCGGGTGACCCATGTCGGCGCGCAGCTTGCCCCACTTCGTCGACACGTCGCCGTTGGCGAACTCGATGAGGTCGAGGGCGTCGTCGATGTACGGCTGCAGGTCGTCGAGCGCCACGTGTGCGTTCTTGTCGCCGTCGCCGTTCTGGTACTGGCAGGCCAGTCCGCAGCTCAGCACGGGCAGGGGCTCGGCGCCGATCTTCTCCGAGAGCAGGAAGAACTCATAGAAGCCCAGGCCGTAGGTCTGGTAGTAGTTGGGGTAGAGGCGGTGTGGGAACGTATAGTTCCAGCGGTTCTCGTTGAGCGGTCGGTTCTCGGCCGGCCCGACGCTGTTCTTCCACTGGTAGCGCGTCTCCAGGTCGGTGCCCTCCACGATGCATCCGCCGGGGAAGCGGAAGATGCCCGGGTGCAGGTCCTCGAGGTCCTTCACGAGGTCGGCGCGCAGGCCGTTCCAGTTGTCGCCGGGGAAGAGGCTGACGTGGTCGAGGTCGACACTCTCGTTGCCCTCGAGGAAGATGCGCATGAGGCCCTTCTCCACCGTCTTGCCCGACTTGAGCTGCACGGAGTATTTCTGCCACTTGTTGTTGGTGACGGTGATGGTCTTGCGGTCGATGGGCACATCCTCATCGTCGACAATCTCCACCCGTATCTTGGCCTCCTTGCCCTGCAGCAGGTGCAGGCGCGCGTAGACCGAGAAGTCGTAGGTCATGTCCTTCTTCAGGCCCATGCCGAAGAAGCCGCGGTTCTCGAGGCCCGTCACCTTCTGGTTGTGTCCGGCGTTCTCGAGCACCACGTAGTGTGGGTTGCGCTCGAAGGCCGGCTTCACCTCGCTCACGGTGACGTTGCCGAAGGTGCCCCATCCCATCAGCCGGTCGGGGAACTCGAAGCTCCGGTTCTCCACCATCTCCGCGTAGAGGCCGCCGTCGGCTCCGAAATTGATGTCTTCGAAGAAGATGCCGTACATCGTAGACTGCACGGGTGCGCCTGGCTTGGTGTTCACCGTGAACTGGTGCTGCTGGGCGTGTGCGCCCAAGGACATCATCAGCGCGGCGGCCAGGGTCGTCAGGAATTGTCGTTGTTTCATGTTAGTTATGGTTAATTGTGATTGTTGTCGCGTGGCGCCGGGACGCCCGTGGGCACCGGCTCTGCAAGGCGGTGGGCGCCCCGACAGGCGCTTGGTCCCCTTGCCTTTGCAAAGATACAAAAATCCACCCCAAACGGAGTGGATTTCCCCGTTGTTTTTTACTCAAGATTAGAATTAATCAGACAACCCGGACAACAGAGACAACATTTTACAACCCTCATTGTTGTTTGGCGCTCTCCTGTAAGGTTGTGAAAAGTTGTCATGGTTGTTCGAGTTGTCTTATCCCTTCTGCTCCTAAGCGTCAAGCGTCTTGGTTTAAGACAACCCATACAACTCATACAACTTTTTACAACCCTCA
>CAVHOL010000149.1:0-2460 GCA_963637655.1 bacterium
AAATTATCGAGATTACCAACTTTTTAAACCACTTTTCTTATCCCGAACTCAGGTTATAAGGTGCGTGGCGTTCTTGTAATAGAAGCATCGCACGAGGTCGGTGACGTGCAGGGTCGATACGAACCGCCGGTGCAGCAGCCAAGGGATGAAGGAGAGGTAGGGCGACTGCACATGCAATACATCGTAGCGATGGCGGAGCAGATACCAGACGATGGCGCACACCGACTTGACCTTGCCCCTCATCGAGTTGCCCTCCGGCAAGGGATAAGGCACGATGGTGGCGCCCGTCGCCAGGAACTTGCGGTAGAGCATCTCGCTCTCCGGCGCATCCGCATGTCCGCCCATGTTTTTGCCGATGAGTACCATAACGTCGTGTCCTTGCCCGACCAGCGCCTCTGTGAGGTCAAGGGTGTGGGTCGTCACTCCCGTCTGGTCGCAACGGGACAATAGAAGAAGTATTTTCATGTGAGTGATATATCGCAGGGGTACAACAATCGCGTTATTCGAACCACATGGTTAAAACCCATAGTTTCGTTTGTTTGTGCGTAAAGCCCTGAAAGGTAGAATTTTCAGTTCGTCGATATACGAAGCTTTTCAATAGATTCTTACAGGCATTTCATGTCGTATTTTTGTCTTGACCGAAATCATGCCTTGCACTCCCAGCCCCGTAGGGGCGACATAATATAGCGTAGGGGCTGGCCCCTACGTTTTAGGGTTGTGTTTGACCGGTGCCCCTGTAGGGGGCGCATAATTAAATTGAATACGGATGAATTATGCGCCCCCTACAGGGGCAGCTTTTGCGTATTCCGATTGAGATAGGGCCAAGGCCCTATCCTATACTATGTCGCCCCTACGGGGCTAGGCTCAACAGTATATTTCACGCCTTGCGCCACGTCAACACACGGTTGGCGAGGAGGAGCAGGTGGGGGTGGTTCACCACGAAGGTGGTGAGGCCGTATTTGATGCCTATATATAATGTGGGGTCGATGCGCGGTATGGGGTAGATGCCCTCCTTCCGCAGCCGTTCCACCATCCGCCGGATATGCTTGCCGCCGTGGGGCAGGCGCATCAGACGGGCAAGCATGAAGAAGAGGTAGGTCTCGCTGCGGCGCAGACAACGGTCGGCGGCGGCTGGCGAGATATGGCTTTTGTATTGTTCCACCAACGCCTGCATCTGATGGTAACTGTAGAGGTAGTCGTCGGCAAGTTTCACCTCGTGCGCCTCTTCGTGGTTGTTCATGATCGACCCGGGGCGCTGCAAGTAGCAGTAGCACGTCAGGGGGTAGTGCGCCACCGACTGTGCTCTCATGAGCAGTTCCATGGTGAACATGCCGTCCTCCACAAAACGGTTCACATGGAAGCGCTGTTCTCCGATGAACGACCGCTTCACGAGATACCACCAGGCGTTGTTGCAGTAGGCTCTCTCAGCCAGATATTCCGAGTCACGGTAGATGCGCACGTCCTCGTCGCTTGGTCTCGGAGAGGCTGGCGTCTTTGAGGCTGGCGAGTTGGAAATGCCGAAGGTCACCATGTCGAGGTCGTGGGCCAAGGCAAAGTCGAGCACTGGCTTGATGTCGTCAGGCCCCACCTCGTCGTCGCTATCCACGAACCACACGTACTTGCCCCTCGCCATTTCGATGCCCCGGTTGCGGGTAGCCGACAAGCCTCGGTTTTCCTGCCGCACATAGACAACCTCTGGGTATGCTGCCACAACGTCGGTGCTTCCGTCGGTGCTTCCGTCGTCAATGACGATGACCTCATACACGCCTTCATCCAGCCCCATCTTTCGGATGGAGTCGAGACATGCGCCGATGTACGGCCGCACGTTGTACATCGGTATGATGATAGAAAGTGTAAGCATGTCGTCGGACATGATGACGGAGTAAAAAATTATAGGATTGAATTATGCGCCCCCTACAGGGGCAACGCTTGAGATGCCGCATGAAAGATAGGGGCAAGCCCCTATCCTATATTATGCCGCCCCTACGGGGCTGGGCGTGCCGATATACGTTTCCTATGGATTGCGTACACCCATGCGTTGTCATTTCCTACGGGGCTATGCTTGCCGATAGTTTGCCATTCCCGCCCCTGTAGGGGGCGCATATTATAGCGTAGGGGCTCGCCCCTACGATTTTAGAATTGCGTTGTTTTGTTGCCCCTGTAAGGGGCGGATAATTCATTTTTGCAATGGGTTGAATTATGCGCCCCCTACAGGGGCAATGCGTGGTTACGGCGTTGAAAGATAGGGGTAAACCCCTATCCTATATTATGTCGCCCCTACGGGGCTGGACGTGCCGATATGCGTTGCCTATGGGGTGTATACGTCCATGCGTTTTCATTCCCGCCTCTGTAGGGTGCGCACAATTCAATCCCAGGCATAACGCTCGTCGAGGCCGACGTTGTATAATTGGCATATCCGCCGGAACTCGTCTTGGAATGTCACTTTCTTGTGGTGCTCTT